>CAJBXX010000095.1 GCA_903959715.1 uncultured Alphaproteobacteria bacterium
AGTTAATAATATATAACTATTAATATTATTAATCCTAATTTTATTAAATTATGCCAAACGATAACAAAATTACTACGAATACAAATCAAACAAATACAAGTGGATTTGATTCTCCAAGAGAAACTCAACCAATCCTACTTGAAAAAAATGCAACACCTCCAGGTGCTCCAAATATTAATGCAGGTGGAGTTGAAAGAGTTGCTAAGCCTCAACAACAAACTCGCTAAAAATATATTCCAAATTCGCTTTGATTTATCGGGCGAATTTGGAATAAATAATTTACTCAACTACAAATTTAAAATAAATTCGCTAGACTAGATTTATTTCCGCTAAAATTTCGTAAATTGCTTTAAAAATTTTTGATAAATCTTTCGATGAAATTGTGAGTGGTGGCATGATGTAAATCACATTACCGAAGGGGCGCAAAAAAATTCCTTTTTCAATGAATTTTTGACGCAATAATTTAATTTCTTCCCAATTGGTTTCGATTTCGATAACGCCAATTGCGCCAACGGCTCGCACTTCTTTTACTTTTTTAAATTTCTTAAATTTTTTTAAATTATTTTGTAAAATTTTTTCAATTTTTGCAACTTTTTCTTGATAATTTTCTTTTTCAAATAAATCAAGTGAAGCGTTAGCGCATGAACAGGCGAGGGCGTTGCCCATAAAAGTTGGACCATGCATTAAAGCTTTGTCCAAAGAATTATCTAAAAATTTTTCAAAAATTTTGTTGGAAGTTAAAGTTGCCGAGAGCCCCATCAATCCGCCAGTTAAAGCCTTTCCAACCGTTAAAATATCGGGATGATATTTGGTGTGTTTGAAGGCAAATTTTTTACCAGTGCGATAAAAGCCCGTAGCACATTCATCAATAATTGTTAAAATGTCGTATTTTTTGGCAAGCTCAAAAATTTTTTCTAAAATTTGTGGCGAATGAAACTTCATTCCGCCTGCGCATTGAACGATTGGTTCGATAAAAATTCCGGCGATTTTTAAATTTTTTTCGACTAAAAAATTTTCAAAAAATTCAAAATCTGCTAAATTTTTTGGCAAATCGAGGCAATAATTTTCAAGTAATAAATTGGAAAATTTTTGATGCATACCACTTTGTAAATCAGCGAGAGACATTGCCCCCGTTGTGTCGCCGTGATATGAGTTTTTAAAAGAAATAAACTTCTTTCTTGCGATATTTCCGCAATTAAAATGATATTGCCAAGCCATTTTCATGGCAACTTCAATTGCCGTTGAGCCCGAATCGGAGAAAAAAACCTTATCCATTTCGCAAAATTTTGCTAAACGATGTGAAAGCTCGTAAGTAGCGTCATTAGCGAATCCCGCCAACATTATATGTGGTAAAATTTTGGCTTGTTTGATTAAATTTTTAATAATATGTGGATGATTGTAACCGTGCGAAACCGCCCACCACGACGAAATGCCATCAATTAATATTTTGCCATTTTTAAGATAAATTTTAGAGCCTTTGGTTTTTAAAACTTCAAGTTGCGGAAGGTGGTTGAGCATTTGAGTATAAGGCAACCAGATGTGATTGGCACCCAATTTTATATTTTCATTTGGCATTTTTTGAAAAAATTCTAAGGGTTGAAGATTTTTTTGGTTTTGGCATAAATTTTGAACTTTCGAGCGCCCAATAATTATCTGGATAAGATGCTTTTAGAATTTTTACAATCTCCGATGCTTCCTCTTTCATACCAAGACGAAAATATATTTCAATCAAACGATAATGGGCTTCGGGAACTTGATTAGTGTTGCGATATCGCGTTATAACTTCATCAATATTTTTGATGGCGCCAATATAATTTTGCGAACTAATTTGATAGCGCGCAATTGACATTTTCGCTCCCGCCAAATGCTCATCGATGAAAATAATTTTTTCTCGCGCGTCGGTTGTATATTCGCAATCAAGAAATTTGGCAACTAACTCACGAAAACTTAAAGAAGCCTCTCTTGTGTAGTCCTGAGCTCTTTCAATCGAAGGAATTTTGTTGTAATAACTCAAGCCCTTCATGTAAAGAGCGTAAGGAATATATTCGCTAGTGGGATGAAGCTTGGTGAAATCATCAGCGAGTTGAATTACTTTTTCAAATTCATCGAGTCGATAATTGGCGTAAATCGCCATAATTTGCCCTTTGATCGACCATTTTGTAAATGGAAATTCATCATCAATTTTTTCAAAAGTTTCGGAAGCGACGGTATAATCCTTATCTTGAAGTGCTTCAAAACCTTTTAAATAAAGGGATTCAGCGGTTATTTTTTCCTCTTTGGTTTTGCAAGAAAAAATATTTAAGATTAAAAATAAAATAAAGGTTTTTTTAAAAAATGATGTCATGATTTTCTGATGTTGATGCTTAATTGGTGAGCGTTCAAGCCTTCGCATTGTGCTAAAATCGCGGTTTTTTCGCTTAATGAAATAAAAGATTTTTTTGTGCAAGAAATTACCGAAATTCTTTTTAAAAAATCATAAACCGATAATCCGCTGGCAAATCGAGCACTAGAGGAGGTGGGTAAAGTATGACTTGGACCGGCGACATAATCGCCAATTGCTTCGGGACTATAATTTCCTAAAAAAATCGCCCCCGCATTATTGATTTTTTTCATAATTTTTTGTGGATTTTTGGTGCAAATTTCAAGATGTTCGGGCGCGATTAAATTGCTGATAAAATGAGCATCTTCGATATTTTTAATCACAAAAATTGCCGAATTTTTTAAAGATTTTTCAATAATTTTTTGACGCGATAATTTTTTTGAATGAGAATTAATTTCAGCAATAATTTTATCAGCAAAAACTTCATTATCGCAAACAATAAAAGCTTTGGAATCTTCGCCATGTTCGAGTTGCGAAAGGGCGTCGATGGCGATCCAGCTTGGGTTTGAGGAGTTGTCGGCGATGATGGTGATGTCGGTTGGTCCGGCTATCATATCGATGCCAACTTCACCATAAAGTATTTTTTTGGCGGTGGCGACGAAGGCATTTCCGGGGCCAACAATTTTATCAACCGCCCCGATTGATTCGGTGCCAAAACACATCGATGCGATGGCTTGAGCGCCACCAATTTTATAAATTTTATTTATGCCACAAAGCTTAGAAGCGTAAAGCACCGCCGGATTTATTTCGCCATTATTTGAAGGGGCAAAAAGAGCTATATTTTTTACTCCGGCAATTTGTGCTGGAATTACCGACATCAAAACCGAGCTAGGGTAAGAAGCGGTTCCGCCGGGGACATAAACGCCAATTTTTTGAATCGGTTTCCAAATATTGCCAAGCTTAGTGCCCGTTGAATCTTTAAATGAAAAATCTTGCGGAAGTTGTTTTTGGTGATAAATTTCGATGCGTTTTTTGGCAAATTTTAAAGCCTCTTTGACTTCTTTGGAAACTTTTTTTTCAGATGCGAAAATTTCTTTTTTGTCGATGATTAAATCATCAATTTTGGTGGCAAAAGTTTTGTCAAATTTGTTGGTTAATTCAAGAATTGATTGGTCTCCACGCGTTTTGACATCTTTAATAATTTCTTCAACAATTTTTAAAATTTTATCATCATTTTTTTGTGAATTTTTGATAAAATTTAGCC
>CAJBXX010000096.1 GCA_903959715.1 uncultured Alphaproteobacteria bacterium
CCGCCCCCGGAGGTCCAGTTGAAAGGTTTTTATCGCAGATTAATCATAATAAAATTTCGGGAGAAATTTCTGAATCCAAAACAAATAATTTTGATATAAAAAATATTTCTCAAGATTCCTCAATCTTTAAATATCAAGGCTCTAACGGCGTTGACTCTGATTTAATAAAACAAATTGAAAAAAATTATGGTTTCGATTTACCTCTCCATCAAAGATTTTTTTTAATGCTAAAAAAATTTTTAGTTTTTGATTTTGGCGATAGTTTTTACCAAGATAAAAAAATTATTGATTTAATAAGCGAAAAGCTTCCCGTTTCAATATCCTTAGGGCTATGGACCGTTTTACTTACTTATTTAATTTCAATTCCTTTGGGCATAAAAAAAGCTTTAAAAGATGGTTCAAAATTTGATATTTATTCAAGTGCAATTGTAATTTTTTTAAACGCAATTCCAGCTTTTTTATTAGCAATTTTGTTAATAATTTTATTCTGTGGTGGCAATTTTTTTAGTATTTTTCCGTTGCGGGGCTTGGTTTCGGATAATTTTGCAGAATTAAATTGGTGGCATAAAATTCTTGATTATTTTTGGCATTTATTTTTGCCAATTTTTTCAATGATAATTGGTGGCTTCGCTTCTCTCACTTTCTTTTGCAAAAATTCTTTTATTGAAGAAATTAATAAAAATTATGTTTTATGCGCAAAAGCCAAGGGATTATCACAAAATCAAATTTTATATTTTCATATTTTTCGTAATGCCTTGATGATTGTAATTGCTGGCTTGCCATCATTATTAATTGGAATATTTTTTACCAGCTCAATGTTAATTGAAATAATTTTTTCTCTCGATGGCTTGGGGCTTTTAAGCTACGAATCCGCAGTTTCGCGCGATTATCCGCTAATTTTTGCATCGGTTTATATCTTTACTTTACTTGGTTTAATATCTAACATAATCAGCGATTTAGCTTATAGATTGATTGATCCGCGCATTGATTTTGAAAGCCGAAAATAAAAATTTTAAATATGTCAATAATCGAATTAGAAATTATCTCCATAATCGCTTTGATAATAATGGCGGGCTTAATTTCATGTTTTGAAACCGCAATCACCGCTTCTTCGCGTGCCAAAATTCATCGCCTCGAAACTGAAGGCGATAAAAGAGCCAAAAGACTCGAAAGACTTTTAAAAAATCGTGAAAAAGTTGTAAGCGTTATGTTGCTCGCCAACAATGCCATCAGCATTATCGCCTCAGCCTTAACCACTAAATTTTTACTCGATATTTTCGGCGAAATTGGCGTCCTTTATTCAACAGTTTTTTTAACAATTATTGTTATAATTTTTGGTGAAATTTTGCCCAAAACCATCGCTTTACAATCGCCGGAAAAATGTGCTTTACTTTTTTGTGGAGCAATTGAGTTTTTATATAAAATTTTTGCACCAATCGTTGCCATCATACAAAAAATTATCGATAGTTCGATTGGAATTTTTCAATCAAAAAAAGTTGCCAAAACCAAAGAATCCGAACTTGAAGAAATTCGCGACACCGTTGATTTAAAGGCGAAAGAGGGCTCAATTTTTAAATATGACAAAGATTTAATCGACGGTGTTTTAGATTTATCTGACACCGAAATTAGCGAAATAATGGTGCATCGCAAAGAAATTGAATCGATCAATCGCGATTTAAAAATTGCCGAAATTTTAAAAAAAGCCATCGATATTGGCTATACGCGAATCCCCATTTGGCGTGAAAATAAAGAAAATATTATTTCAATTTTAATTGTTAGCAAATTGCTTAAAGCTTTATATTTTTATAAAGGCGATA
>CAJBXX010000097.1 GCA_903959715.1 uncultured Alphaproteobacteria bacterium
CGCTAAATTATCGATGATATTTTTTTGCATTTTTTGGAAATAAAATTATTAACGAATTGCGCAATCAGCAACGATTTGATATTTATAAATCGTAAGTTGCTCAAGACCGACGGGACCGCGAGCATGAATCTTTCCCGTCGCAATTCCAACTTCGGCACCAAAGCCAAATTCGCCTCCATCGGCAAATTGAGTTGAAGCATTATGCATAACGATCGCCGAGTTCACTTCATGCAAAAATTTTTGCGCCATTATTTTATCTTCGGTTATTATGCTTTCAGTGTGCGAAGAGCCAAATTTAGCGATATGAGAGATGGCTTCATCGATATTTTTAACAATTTTAAGTGATAAAATTTTATCGAGATATTCAGTGTAAAAATCTTGCGTTGAAGCATTTTTTATTCTGTTGTCGATACGGATTGCGTCCTTCATTCCACGGACTTCGCACCCAACTTTATCAAGATCGTCAATTAAGATTGGAATAATTTTTTGAGCAATTTTTTTATCGATTAATAGCGACTCGGTTGCCCCACAAATGCCGATGCGTCGCATTTTAGCGTTGAGTAAAATTTTTCGAGCCTTTTCAAAATCAGCTTTTTCATTAATGTAAGTGTGACAATTGCCATCTAAATGTTTAAAAATTGGAATCTTGCTATGCTTTGAAACCGCCATTATCAACGATTTTCCGCCTCGAGGAATAACAACATCAATAAATTTATCCATCTTTAAAAGAGCATTAACAAAATCGCGATTAGGGTTTTGACAAAACACAACCGCATTTTGATCGACATTAAATTTTTTCAAGGCTTCTTGAAAAAAACTCGCTAAGATTTTTGAGCTATTTATCGCCTCCGAACCCGATCGCAAAATCACTACATTGCCAGATTTTATCGACAAAGAAGCGACATCGACGGTAACATTTGGACGCGATTCATAAATCGTCAAAAGAACGCCAATTGGAGTTGAAATTCGCTTTATATTCAATCCATTTGGACGGTTGGTTTCGAAGGTTATTTTACCAATTGGATCAGGAAGCTTAACGATGTCATCAATCGATTTTGCAATAGCTAAAATCTTATCTTCATTTAAAATTAAACGATCAATTTTTGAAGCTTCGAGTTGATTTTTTTTGGCATTTTCAACATCAAGAAAATTGGCTTCGAGAATTTTTTTCTTATGCAAAATTATTAAATTTTTCGCTTCCAATAAAACATTATTTTTGGTTGCCTCATCAAGCGAATACATTGATTTTGTCGCCTCTTTTGCTTTTTTACAAATATCGAAAACTTCAGCCTTTAATTGGTTCATAAAAAGATAAAAATTGAGTTATATAAGAAAAAAATACTAGCCCAACAAAGCTAACAATCGCAAGGATTAAAATTGATAAAATTAAACTAGAATCGAAATCTATTTTTTTAGCTAAAATATTTTTTTTAACAAGATTAGAATCTTCTTCTTTTTTGACAAAAATTTTAATAATTTTTATTGAAAATATTAACAATGTAATGAAATTTAGCAAATAAATTGCTAAAGAAAAATA
>CAJBXX010000098.1 GCA_903959715.1 uncultured Alphaproteobacteria bacterium
CGATGAAATTAAGAATATCTTAGAGTCGAAAGACCGTTCTAAATCAGGTCCCAACGCCCCTTCTTGCGGTTTATATTTTTTAAAAACGGATTATTGATTTAGATCTAAAAAAAATTAATTAAACAAGCTCATTTGTTGATAAGGTTTTTTATGTTCAATTACCTCTTCGATAAAATATTCTGTTCTTAACTTCTGTTCTTCATTCAAATATTGCTCTCTTCTTATTAGAACTCTTAAAATGTCACCTTTTCTAAATTCTTCATTATCATCTACTCTTCTCAAAAAATCTAAATCCTCTATTGTAGAATAAAAACTAGATTGACCATCATTGACATACCATTTATTTTTATCCTTAAAAGATAGTGAAATAATATTTAGATTTGTGTTGAATCTAACGGGCTCATCAATCATAACTTCTTTAGCTGGTGGACATTTAAAATATTCTATTTCCTCTTTTTTTATGTCAAAAAATTCTTCACTATTTTCTAGCTTTACTAAACATAGGTCTATACCACTCTTTTCTAGTGGCGAAACCATTTCCTCAAGAGAGCGTCTTAATTGCCAGTTCTCATATAATTTTATAACTTTTTCATTTGTTTCAAAAGATTCGTCATTAATTTCAATGATAATAAGATTATCTTTTTGATATTTTTTTGTTGGCTTTCTATTTTTTAAGAATTTTATTAAACCCCATAAACCTCCCCCCACGGTTCCGAATATAACAGCCGTTAATTCATAAGCATTTAAAATTGCTTCGACATTTTGAGAAGTTAATAGATCTGATATTTTATCTATAATATTTTGATCTATTGTAAAATTTATTTTAAAAGAACCAGCTTCTAAATTAGATTTAACTTTTACTTGAATTCTAGTTTTGCTTGAATTTAGTGTTTTATTAGCTTCATTTAAAACTCCGTCAAGACCCAAAATGGCCGATGATAATTCGCGTGGATTTATTTCGTGATTTTTTAAGCTATCGCCATCGTATATTAGTTGTAGGTTCATATTTGTGTGTAATTAATTATTTTTTTGCATTTGGCTTTCTAAAACCTAATGCGATAATAACCTTTCAACCTCAAGAGCCGCCATGCATCCAGTGCCTGCGGCCGTGATTGCTTGACGATAAATTTTATCTTGAATATCGCCCGCCGCAAAAACGCCTTTAACCGAAGTGGCAGTTGAGTTTGGCTTAGTATTGATATAGCCTTCACTGTCAATTTCTATTCCGGTATTTTTGAAAATTTCAGAGTTTGGTTTATGACCGATGGCGATAAAAATTCCGTCAATTTTCATCTCTTTTATTGAGCCGTCAACGGTGTTTTTAAGCCTTGCACCCGTAACTAATTTTGGAGTTTCGTTGCCCAAAACTTCGTCAAGTTCGTGATTCCAAATTACTTCAATTTTTTTGTTGGAAAATAAGCGATCTTGCATGATTTTTTCGCCACGAAATTTATCGCGACGGTGAATTACATAAACTTTTGAAGCGTGATTCGTTAAGTAAATCGCCTCTTCAATGGCACTATTACCTCCGCCAACAACCATAACTTCCTTATTTTTAAAGAAAAAACCATCACAAGTGGCACATCCCGAAACACCATAGCCTTGGAACTTTTTTTCCGATGGCAATCCAAGCCAACGCGCTTGAGCACCGGTGCAAATAATCGCCGTTTCGGCTTCATAAATGTCACCCGATTCTCCAACTAATTTGAATGGTCGATTAGAAAAATCGACTTGAGAAATGTGATCATAAATAATTTTAGTGCCGACATGGAGAGCCTGCTTTTCCATTTGTTCCATTAGCCACGGACCTTGAATAGCGGTGGCGAATCCGGGATAGTTTTCAACATCAGTAGTAATGGTTAATTGCCCACCCGGTTGATTGCCATTGACTAAAATTGGCTGAAGATTAGCACGAGCACAATAAATTGCGGCACTATATCCAGCTGGCCCAGATCCAATAATTATTACTTTAGTTTTGTGAATATTTGACATAAATTTTAAATTTTAATTCATAAACATGCCACCATTGACATGGATCGTTGTTCCCGTAATGTAATTAGCTTCGGGACTTGATAAAAAAGCCACCGCGTTAGCAATATCTTGCGACGAACCCATTTTTCCCGCAGGAATTTTTGCTAAAATCGCATTTTTTTGTTGCTCAGTTAAAACTTCGGTCATTGGACTTTCGATGAATCCCGGAGCAACGCAATTGATAGTGACATCGCGTGAGGCAACTTCTTGCGCCATCGATTTTGTCATGCCAATCATTCCCGCTTTTGAAGCAACATAATTTGATTGCCCTGGATTGCCCGTTAAAGCAACAACTGAAGCGATATTGATAATGCGACCATTTTTGCGTCGTAACATTTTTTTAATGGCGTTGCGATTTAAAATGAAAGTCGATTTGAGGTTTACATCGATTACATGATCAAAATCTTCATTTTTCATTCTAAGAATCAAGCTATCTCTGGTTATTCCGGCGTTGCAAACCAAAATGTCGATTTGACCGACTAAGCTTTCAGCCTTGTCAAACAAATCCTCGACCTCGGCAATGTTTGATAGATTGCAAGCCAAATATTTACAATCTTCAGAAATTTCTGATGCTAATTGTTGAAGCTTTTCTTCTTTAGTGCCCGATAGCACTAATTTTGCACCTTGAGAATGTAAAGTTTTTGCAATAGCAGAGCCGATTCCACCGGTTGCACCAGTAATTAATACATTTTTTCCGTTAAGTTTGAACATAAATATTTAATAATTTTATTGATTGATAATTTCTATTAGTCTTTGCATTTTTTCAATATCTTTTTTATCATATCCTAAATCATTTTTTTGTTGAGGATTATTATTTTTTTTGAATCCCAAAGGTTCGTCTATAATTTCATTATTCTTAAATTTTTCAATGTCATCAATTTTATAATCAATTTTTTCTTGAAGCTGGAGAGTGTCAGAAAAATTGATTTTCAATATACCAATAAAGCCTCTCACAACTGGGTCAAGCAGATCACTAGAAAAAGAAATTAAAGGAGCGGAATAAGCTTCTTTAAACCAATTTGGAACTTTATCCGAATCTTTTTTTACCAATCTTTTCCCCAAAGCATAATCGAAAAAACAATTATAAAGTGCAAAAATTAAACCAAATATTAACAAAGATTTTATTAATCCAAAACACAAACCCAAAAATCTGTTTAGATAAATATTTATTGATTCGGTTAAATCTCGAGAAAAATCTGCGGTTAATAGAAAAAAAACTACAAAGGAAACCATAAATATCAATGTTCTAGTGATGATATCAACCATTAATCTACTATCAAAATAACCGGCAATTGCATCCGCTAAAAAAGGTGAAATTAAGTATGATAAAGCAAAAGCGATAGTCCAATTTAATAAGGAAAAAGCCTCTTTGATAAAACCTCTATAACATGCAACCACAACGATAATAAAGGTCGTTATAAAAAATATAATGTCCAAATTGTTTATTGAGTTCATTTTATTTAAAAATATTTGTTTTTATTAATCTAAAAAATGGTAAATTTTTTAATGTTTCAACTGGATTTTTCAAGTTCAAATTAAAATCTGTTAAATTTTCATTAAGATAATTTTTTATATCATTAATCTTTTTTTTGCTAGAATTTTTTATTTTGCCAAATTCAATAATTTTTTTTATTTGCAAATCGATAAAATTTTGGGTTTTACTTGAGTTTTCTGAATTGTCATCGACATAGAATAATAATGACCTGATTAGCACTTTTGCCAAAATAATTCTTTTGCTATAAAAGTTGAAATCGGTGGATTTATCTAAAGTTATTTTCCATAAAAAATCGGAAACAAAATAAAGCTCTTTGAGACTTTGATTTAAAGGTTTTAAGCCCATATTTTTATCACAATTTTTAATTGGAATAAAATTTTTTGGATTTAAGTAAAAATTTATCAATCTTTTTAAAGCAATTTTATTATCTTTATCAAGATTCAACAAATTAAAAACTAGATATGAAATTTTTTCATGGGTTTTTTTTAAACTAAAATTTTGATTGTTTTTAACTATCTCTTCAAGCTCTTGACACCTTATTTTAGTAAGAAATTCAATTAAACTAAATATTTCATTTTCAAAAATTATTGGCAATAATTTTTCATCAATGTTAGAATTTTTAACTGCCAAAATAAGTGTTCCTTTAGACCAGCCTTCAAAAGTAGCTAATTTTAAAAAATTATCGAGAATTTTCTGCTTATTTTCGAGGGAATCAATAATCACAAAAAAAATATTAAATATTAAAAAAACAATTATATATTGGCTTCGATAGTAGTTATAAAATTTTTCAAAAACAACAAAAAATATAATCGATGACCAATATTTTTACATCCGAAAAACTTCTCCCTGTTCACAAAAGATTCGATTTGATTTTTAAAAAAGGTAAAGGCGTTTATCTTTGGACAAAAAAATCAAAATATCTTGATTTCGGTGCCGGAATCGCAGTTAACGCTCTTGGGCATTGCCACAAAAAAATGGTCAACGCCATTACAAAACAGGCAAAAAAATTATGGCATGTTTCAAATATTTACAACACATCAGAATTAAATAACTATGCAGAAAAACTAGTAAAAGCTAGTGATTTTGCAGATTACGCTTTTTTTTGCAATTCTGGAGCCGAAAGCATTGAATGCGCAATCAAAATGATTCGTCGACATTTTTATGTAAAAAATCAAAGCCAAAAATACCGCATTATAACCTTTAGCGGAGCCTTTCACGGTCGTACTATGGCAACAATTTCGGCGGCGTCCAAGCCAAAATATCTCGAAGGTTTTGAACCCAAATTAGAAGGATTTGACAATGTTGAATTCGGCAATATTGAAGCCGTCAAAAAAGCTATAAACGCTAATACGGCGGGCATTTTAATCGAACCAATTCAAGGCGAAGAAGGCATTAGAGTTTCCGATAAAAATTTCATTAAAAATTTAAGAAAATTATGCGATGAAAATGATTTATTATTAGCTTTTGATGAAGTTCAATGTGGCATGGGACGCACCGGAAAATTATTTGCTCATCAATTTTACGAAACCAAACCTGATATCGTTTCTACCGCCAAAGCTATCGCCGGAGGATTTCCCCTTGGAGCATGTTTGGCAACTAAAAATTCTGCATCTGGAATGGTTTTTGGAGTTCACGGCACCACCTACGGTGGCAATCCTTTAGCTATGGCGGTTGCCAATGCAGTTTTAGATGAAATGCTCAAGAAAAATTTCTTAAAAAATGTTCGCGAAGTGGGAAGTTTTTTAAAAAATGAATTGATTAAAATTCAACAAAAATTTCCAGATTTGATTGATGAAATTCGAGGCGAAGGCTTAATGCTTGGAATAAAAATTAACGCTAAAATTGAAAATGGAATAGTGGTTAAAAAATTTATCGACAATCTTCTTTTAACAATACCCGCCGGAGAGAATGTAATCAGGGTTTTACCGCCACTTATAATTACTAAAAAAAATGTAGTTGAAGCAATAAAAAAAATAGATAAGAGCTTGGAAGAGTTGAAAAAATAATTAAAATTTTTCAAAAAATTAATTTTTTGGAACGATTTTTTGAATCTCTTCGCGAACAATGTTTTCAACCATCAAAGGCAAATTTTCATTAAGCCATTTTTCAAGTTTTGGTTCCATCAAATTCACGGCAATTTTCGTTAAGGTTTCGTCTTGAGAAAATTTTCCAACATTATTAACAAGATTTTTCGCTTCCATAAGTTTTCTCATTGAATTAGAGGCTTGATAAACCGCCTCCTCTTTGATTAAATTATAATTTATTTTTTCTACAACAACTTTATCCGCATCATTATTTTTGATGTTTAATTCTAAGTTTTTAGAATTATTTTGTTGAAAATTATTAATATTTTTTTCAAATAAAGAATCTTCATTTATTTTGTTTATTTTAACATTATCTTCATCGATATTTTTAGGGATAAATTCTTCAAATACCTGATTTTTATCTTCTTGTTTTTGAACAATATTTTCAGAGATTTTTATAGTTTCTTCAACATTTTTATTCGGCATCGCACCAAGAAAATCTTGATTAAGCGGAACCTCTTTATATAAATCCAAATTTACAGCCACCTGATTATTAACC
>CAJBXX010000099.1 GCA_903959715.1 uncultured Alphaproteobacteria bacterium
AATAAATTTTTTAAAATTATTCTTTCCTCTTTTATTCTTTTAGTCGCTTCCATCAATGTCGCAAAAGCCAAGGCTTCAAAGACCAATGAAGCAAAAAGCAATGTTGAAAAAACTAACATTGCGAAAGTTGAAAATACAAAATATTATTTCGGTCTCGACGCTTCTTTTCAATATATCGATTCAACATCAAAAAATTCAGATACCTTAGATGATGGCACTAAATTTTCACCACAAGCTAAAGATTTTTATGAAACCATGGCAATTGCACCATCAATATTTGCTGGGGTTGATTTTAATAATAACTTTAAATTAGAAACATATTTTATTCAAACTAACGAAAATAAAATTAACAACAATACCGGATTAGCTACTAATACCAGCGGTGAACTGATTTCCAGTAAAAACAAAAATTCTTTCCCGATCAACACTAATTTCGCAATAAAAACTCAAACAATCGGCTTTGATTTCAAACCTTATCAAAAATTAGATGAAAATCTTTTTGGATTTTTAATTTTTGGCGTAAATTACAGCAGAATTGAAATAAAACAAGGAGCAAGTACAAATGTAAATTTACCTCAATTCAATTTTAATAACACATTTTCAGCGGAAACAAAAACCTCTTATAACAGAATCCTTCCTTCAATCGGTATTGGTTTGGAATATTTTGTCATGCCCAACTTAACTTTACGCACACAATTTAAATATTCACATTTTTTGCAAAAATCTAAAAACAATAATTCAGATGGTGCGGTAGTTGAATTCAATGGAATTTCTAATTTGAATTTCGGAACCGCTTATTATTTTTAAAATAAGCTACAGATTGATTTAGCATATTTTGATTTACTTTTCTCACTAATTTTATTGATAAGATTGTTTAAATAATTTCAACGGATTTTTTACAAATTGAAAAGAAAAATTTGGAAGAAAACATTTGGGGAATTTAAATAATTTTTTAGCGACTTGGTTTTCTATCATAGATAATTCTAAGAACGCGCACCATACGGTAACAATTCGAAAACCAAGTCTTTGTGCAATAAATTTTTGTTTTATTTTTATAATTGACAATAATTTTTTAAAAAAAATCTCAGTTATGTTTAGTGGTGATTCTAAAAATCAAATTAAAAGAATTTTTTAATAATTTGTAAATCCCTGGCGTGAATCTTTTTCGAAGAAAAAGATGAAACGTTTATCCGCAAAGAAATTTTAAAAAAGACAATTTCTTAATATCATTTCTAACCCCCTCCCAAAATTTTCTTGCAGAAAATTTTACCCTCCCGCAAGGGGAGGGTGATTAGACCGAGTTACAGCCTGAGGGATTTCCGATTGTTCCTAAAATTTTAGGAGTATAACCCCTAAAAGCGGAAAGAGGGGTTAGGGCTTACAAACCTACACTTGCAAAAAACTCGTCAAACTTACGGCGTCATCACCCTCCCCTTGCGGGAGGGTAAAATTTTCTGCAAGAAAATTTTGGGAGGGGGCTAAAGTGAAATCAAGAAATCGTCTTTTTTGGAATTTTTTTTGTTTTAGTTTTCGTGATAATCTTAAACTCGTTGTTGCTGATGGTTTTTGACCCCTCACGGCTCCCAAATCGCAACTACCGTTGCGATTTTATCGCCCCTCTTCGCTAAAAATAGCCGTTTAGGCTATTTTTTAAACGCGAAGAGCCCTCAAGGGGAGAGCTACAGCCTGAAGTTTTTCCGAGTTTGTAGGGGTGTAAGCCCTTGCGGGAGGGTAAAATTTTCTGCAAGAAAATTTTGGGAGGGGGCGCAAGTATTTCCGAAAAAAAGTAACCTGGTACCTTTTTTTCCTAAAGATCACCCCTCTCACTTTCATTACTGGCTGATGGTTTTTCAACGCCTCCTCTAAGTTTTATCGAAGCACTAGGCTCTGAAGATTTCACTCTTTCCAAAGTTTTAATTGCTCCTTCAGCAATTTCAGCAAAAGGCATTTTTTCATCCACCATGCTCTTCATTTTTTTAAAGTCAAAACCAGCCTCCTTTAACTCATCTCTTCTGGAAAGTATCTCGCCAAGTTCAGGTTTTTCTATGCCACTTTTTATAAGAGTTTCATATGCAACTGCGAAAGAAAGGGTTTCGCCAACCGCAGCGTAAAAAAATGATTCACCCGTTTTTGGATTAAATTTTAAACTAGCTTCGGACAATCCGTTGTGGCCATTATGACCATAAACTACATTTCCCTTTTCATCTGTATATTTATTTACGCCACAAATATTATGCTTTCCTTCCTTATCTTTATCTCGGAACAAGGCTTCAACAACTTTTTGATTTTGAAATAAAGATGCCTCTCCAGATTCTTCGGAAAGAAATTTTCTGATAAATTTATCGGCATCTTCCGCGGTTGTTTTCAAACCACCAGCCGCCATAGAATTACCGGCGGTATTCAAGTTCATCTCTCCGCTATATTCTTTATCGCCATGAGGAAAAGGAGTGATGTAGCAATATCCTGCAGAAGCTTTTGTTTCGGCTTCTGGCGCTCCCTTGATTCCAGTGTTTTTTGCATCCACCGGCTCAAAAACAAAATCTTTCAAAGCTTCTTCATATTTTTTGCCCGTTACCGATTCTATTACCATGCCAGCAAGCTCTGTTCCTAGATTGCTATACTTAAAATCGCCGAATTTATCTTTTGGATCTTGCTTTGAAAATTCCACCGACTCTGAACAACTAAATAGTTTAGACGGATTTTCCATTTGTGCCGCTGCAATTTTTTCTTCATCCCTACTTCCTAGAGCATGAGTGTGATTCAATAAATCTCTTAAAGTTACTTGTGGATAATGTTCGGTTTTTTCAATGGTTTTAAGATAAGTGCAATCTGGGAATTTCTCTTTTAATCCATCCATAAAATGAGAAAGCGGAGTATCAATTCCTTGGGGAAAATTTTTAGCTTTATCACCGAGCTCACCACTCTTTTCAGCCGTTAATTCATTATCCCACAATTTGAGCAAAGCTGCCGATGTATACATTTTAGTAACGCTACCAACCGCGATAGTGGTATCTTTATCAATCGAACCGCTAGCTGGATCTGGAGTTTTTGTGCCAGCATAAATTGCTGATTGCTCAACGCCATCCTTTCTTACAACAGCTACAACTGCATGTGGAGTAATATTTGGTTCATCGGGAAAAAATTTTGGAAGGTCAAGAACAGCATTCTGGGATAACGCTTTTATATTCTCAGTAGTAGTTACGAACGGAGTAGCTTGTCCTTTAATTTTCGCAATAATCTCCGACGATATTTCGCAACCAAGAGCCGAATATTCTGCAATTATTGATGCATCAGGATTTTGATTTTCTCTTATTATTTTTTTTTGTTCTTCGCTAAGTTTTTTAAGAGATGGGGGGGTTGATTCATTTTGCATAAAGAATTAATTAATGTTAACAAATATTTTTTAACTTCAAAAATTTTATAATATTATGAATTTGGGAATGCAAGATTTAGTTATGTTTA
>CAJBXX010000100.1 GCA_903959715.1 uncultured Alphaproteobacteria bacterium
ATATTCATCGAAAAGTCTCGCGATGATGAATTAAAAAGCGATTACAAAAAAAATGATCCCAAACTTGGAGAGAAAAAATTAATTCCAAAAAATGGACAAATTCTTGGCTTATCTTTATCTGAAACTAAAACTGCAAATCTCGATGGCGGTCTTTTAATCACCGATGTAAACAACAAATCCGAAGCCTATGACAAAGGCATCATGATCGGCGACATTATTTTATCGGCAAACCAAAATAGCCTCAATTCAATCGACTATCTTCGCGAATTAATCAAAGATTCCGCTCAAAAAAATAAGAAAATTTTCTTATTTTTGAAGAGAAATGATAACAGTTTTGCAGTCGCTTTAAATGTAAAATAATCTATGCAATTTAAAATAAATTGTCCCGCTAAAATTAATTTATTCCTTAACATCACCAACAAAAGACCAGACGGCTTCCACGAACTACAATCTTTGGTCACAAAAATAAATTTATTCGATGAATTATCGGTTGAAAAATCTACGAAATTTTCTCTCGAAATTGATGGAGAATTTGCCAATTTTATCGACATCAACGACAATCTTTTTATCAAAATTTTTAATTATTTTGTCAAAAATTTTCATATCGATAACAATTTAAAGATTATATTACAAAAAAATATTCCTGTCGGCGCTGGGCTTGGTGGACGCTCATCGAATGGAGCTTATTTTATTAAAATTTTGAATGAAATTTTTTATTTAAAATTATCCAAAAAAGCAATGCAAAAAATTTCTTTAAATTTTGGTTCGGACATTGCTTTTTTCTTTGAAAATCAACCTTGTTTAATGAGCGGTCGCGGAGAATTTTTGTCGCCAATTCCACAATTTAAAAATGACTTAAAAAAATTAAAAATTCTTTTAATTAATCCCAAAATTCACCTCTCAACCAAAGAAATTTTTCAAGATTTTGCTCAAAAAAATTATAAGTTTTCGGAAATATTTTCGGAAAAAATTTTTTTAAAAAAATCTTTACAAGAAATTCTTACAATATTTAACAACGATCTCGAAGAAACGGCGATTACCAAGGAGCCAATGATATCCGAAATTTTGCAAAATTTACGAAAATTTTCACCAATTTGCGCTAAAATGTCGGGAAGCGGAAGCTCATGTTTTGCAATTTTTGATGATGAAAAAAATTTACAAAAAAATTATGAATTTTTTATCCAAAATTTTCCTGATTTTTTTGTCAAAAAAGTTAATTTTTATTAAAATAAATTTGCTTTAATGCGAATATAGAAACCTTTATTTGCTATGTCTGTCTTTTTTCATTATATTTTCAACAAAAGGCTTAGCCTGTGGATATAATAATGCCCCAGTTAAAGCAGTTGCACCAACAACTCCAACTCCAATCGCAGCAACTGGAGCCGTTAAAACTACGCCACATGCGAGTGCGGTTGCACATAAACCAAATCCCACGGAACCACCAATAATTAATCCAGGCAAAAAATCATTTTTTGTTGTTAGCCTTGGAAGTGATAGTTTAAATGATATTGGCTTTGGCCCTTCTGATGCCACTTCTTCTGCAATTTTAGAGGAATGAAATTTTTGAAAATTAATTGGGGTCGCGGGATTAAGTTTTCCACCTCTTCCATCAAGATATTTTGGCCATACATAACAGCTACACATCGCAAAAGTTTCTTCCATGGCACGAGAACCCCCCTCCATTCCATTGCCATCCTTATTGGTTGGATGTTTCATGATGGGAACGGCAATTCTTACCCCATTTTGATTATTATATTTTTTAGCTAAATCTATTATATCTTTATTAGGCATTCTGTGGACTTTAAGTCCGGCAAAATCTGATTCCTCGCAAGTAAAGAAAGCTTTGTTGGCTTCATCTTGCTCACTTGGATTGTAATCACGCTCATCTTGCTTCGGTTTATCGAATAAAAAAACTCTATCGATTTTGCCTTCTATGGCTCGAGTAATTTCTTGCTCTTGAAACAACTCTTTTAATGCTGATTTTGTTTGGTCTCTAATTTTATCAACTTCAACACTGCTCATTTTTCTTATAAATTCATGAGGCTTATTTAGAATTAACGGCACTTGAGTTTCTTTGCTTATTTCATTCTCTTCAATTTGCTGATTTCGAGCTTCGAGAGTTGCGTAAATTTGTAATTTAAATGCTGATTTCAAGAGATCTTTGAGTTGATCATCACTTAAAGCTTTACAATAACCTTCTGTAAATTGTGGATAACAAAATCCAGTGCAATAAATTTTGGGCCTATTACTCTCTTCTATAATTGCAAGATTTGAATAAAATAATAAAGTTGTTCTAACAATATAAGAAGATTTTACTCCGAATAATTCTTTGCCACCCCCACTATTTGAACCTATAATTCCCCGATTTCTTTCACCATAATATCCGTCTTTTACTTCATCACCACCATCATAAAATCTTACGACTTTTTTTTTATTTTTTTCTATTTCATCAATAGTTTCTAGATCAAATTTAAAGCTATTCGCCTGTTCAATTGTTGGAGGTTTATCTCCGGTAGTAATTTTGGGAAGATTAAATGCATAACCACTTCTTACTCCTTCAAGAATTTCATCAATTTTACTTTTCCCAGCACTTTTATCATGCATTAGCGTGTAAAATTGACTATTTCTAGCCATCTCTTGATCCCTTAATGCAGGATCAGGGGGAGTAAATAGCTCTACTCTAGTAACATCAAAATTAAGACCCGGAGTGGGTTTTTCGCCAGAATCGACTGCAGACAGCATAATTTTGTTTTACGAATTTCTTATTAATTAATATTATAACTTTAAGGAAAATTTATTCATAAAATTTTAATAAGCAAATAATGTTAAAGCAAAATTAGATTATCCGTTATAAATAAATTTAATTAAACTTAACATTATAAAGTTTTATATAACCTCTACCGCAACAACCATCCATAGTATATATTCCCGGACCAAAATAGGTTCCGCCCCCAACCGCAAAGTTTGTTATAGTTCCGGATGCACTCTTTTGACCATAAGATTGAGCCAAATAAATCCATTGGTTATTTATATAAACCGCTCCCTTATCCCAATAAGATCCAGAGTCGCCAGTCCAATAATACCAATCGAATGAAATTTTATTTACCCAACTCGGAACCATAGGAAGATAATAAGTCCATTGACCACCGCATCCCTGAGCACCAACAATTTCAACCATATTAGCTGAAGATTGCGAAATATAAGAACCGCATCCAACAGAAACTAATCCCGAATTCCAGTTTGGAACGAATAAGTTTGGATCTATGGTGCAAGGAGTTCCAGCTTGAGCATAAGTTCCCGGATTAGTACTTCCGGTGCAAGTATAAGTTGGGGATCCAATATATCCAGCCTTACAAGATAAAGGGGTTGATGCGGTTGCATAATTGACCAACTGTCCATCACTTACAGTGTTTGCAGTGGTTGGAACCGTACATTGAATTGGAGAGCAAGAAGATTGAGCTCCATTTGAAGTAGCAACATATTGCTCTTGACAATTAGCTAACTTTGTAACAATAAAAGCACTAGTATTATTATCAAGATTGGCACCGCTTCCAAAAGTAAGCAAACTAAAATTAGGAACATCGCTTGTTAAAACTTTACTTGAACTACCAAGACCGTCTTGATACAAAGTAACTTGTAATCCATTTGGTATTTTTGCAGAGCTCATAGTATCGTTACCAATCGCTAATGGAAAATCATAAGTTCCTGGCAAATGATTTGCCGTAGATCCACCATAATTTGTATCAGAATAAACCGTAACATAATCATTACAAACACTTTTATCACAGCTATATGAAAGGGTTCCATAAAAACCATTACTGCAAGTTAAATTATTAGATCCATAATTTATTGAGGTATTGGAAATTCCAGCTAAACTTATCGGACAAGAAATTTGTAAAGCACAAACTCCGGCAATTGTATAATTTCCACTTTGTGGAACTGATAAGCCGTCGGCTGGACGAGTAGCATTTACCGCAGAGCAAGAAGCAGTAACTTGAGAGCTTGAAGCATAACCCGAAGCGCAAGTTAAATTTTGATTATCTCCAATAAAAATTGAAGTTGATAACACATTTGAAGCGTTGACAGCTGGGATTGCACATGAGATTTTATCACAACTATTAATCACTGCGGTGAGAGTTTTTGGTGAATCGCAAGAGGGGAAAGTCGCGGTGCTAAAATTATTATAAATCGGATCATTGCAATAATAATTTTGTGGAATTGTTGAATAAGGAACGATGGTGCCATCAACAAAGCCAGCAGTGCTATTGATTGTGCAAGTCACAGGAGTGCAACTTCCAGCAATTGTATAATTTCCGCTTTGTGGAACTGATAAACCGTCGACTGGACGAGTGGCATTTACCACAGAGCAAGAAGCGGTAACTTGAGAGCTTGAATAATAACCTGAAGCACAAGTTAAATTTTGATTATCTCCAATAAAAATTGAAGTTGAAAATACATTTGAAGCGTTGACAGCTGGGATTGCACATGAGATTTTATCACAACTATTACTAGTCGCTGTAAGTGTTTTTGGCGAATCGCAAGCTGGAAATAAAGCGGTGCTAAAATTATTATAAATTGGATCATTGCAATAATAATTTTGCGGAGTTGTTGAATAAGGAACTACGGTACCATCAACAAAACCAACGGCGCTATTAATTGCGCATGTCACAGGAGTGCAAGGAGAATATGAATTTACCGTTAAAACCCCAAAATCTCCACCCGCATCAGCACATGTGTAAGATAAACTACCACCAGAATAACCAGCTTTGCACGCTAGAGTTTGAGAACTCGTGGTGTAATTTACTAAATCAGAAAAGAGATTTGGATAAGAAGAGCTTGGCACTTGGCATTTTAATTTAACGCAATTATTTACAGTTGAAGCAACGCCTTTTAAACTGCAATTCCACGAATAAGATCCGCGATAACCAACGCCACAGGTGCCGTCAGTTCCAGATTTTCCAGCGATAATTGATGATTTTTGATTCATACCATCACTTCCACCGATTACTGCACAAGTTTTTAGTGCACAATTATTTTGTGTTATGCTAGCAATTCCCTGTGCTGAACAAGACCAACTATAAGAACCAAAATATCCCGTTGATGCATTACAAACTCCATCGCTTCCCGAACTTCCAAGAGTAACTTGCTTTTGAAACATCCCCACTCCTTGAGATGGCGTTCCGACTAAACAATAATTAACGCATTTATTTGCGGAAACCGAACTATAACCATTCTCATCGCATGACCATGAATAAGATCCAATATGACCTTTTGATAAATCACATTGACCGTCAGTTCCAGATGATTTTATCGCAACATTTTTTTGAACCATTCCAGATCCTTGAGAAGGAGTTCCAACCGCACAATAATTTTTGCAATTATTAGATTTAACCAAAGCTTCAACTTTTCTTGTTGTTGGATTAATTTTACAACTCCAAGAAAAAGTGCCAACATAACCTTTTGATATATCGCAAGCTCCTTGATCACCTTCCTTATCAAAACCAACAAGTTTTTCTTGCATTCCTTCGCCACCTTGCGAAACAAGACCAACTCTACAAGATTTTACACAATAATTTTCAATTACTACCTCTCCACCTGAACAGCTCCATTTGAAATAGCCACCAAATCCTTGAGAACATTCACCATCTTCGCCAGAAGTTCCGCTACTTACAGTTTTAGGTTTCATTCCGTCACCCTTCCCAACTTCGCAGGTACTAGAAACGCAACTGCCAGTAGTTGTAGCGACGCCACTAGCTGAGCAACTATATGAATATGAACCTGAATATCCAGGCTTGCATTCGCCATCACTTCGACTGGCTGTGTTAAAGGGAATAGTTTTGGCGATCATACCATCGCGAGTCCCGACGGAGCAATTGCCACTTATAAAACAACCACCAGATTTTATGTTCGCAACACCATCTTGGCAAATAACCTCAACCTTGTCGCCACTATATCCAGAATCACATTTGAATTCATAATTTCCGTGTTTTAAAACTCTCGAAGAAATTCCTACGGTTGAAAAACTACAATCTTTTCGACACAAATTAGTAACATTGGAAACGCCGTTATAACAACTAAAACTATAACTTCCGCTATATCCATCTTCGCATTGTCCAAAAATTCCCGATTCATCAGAATTAATTGTTTTCGATCTCATGCCAGAATGTCCACCAACTAAACATCTAGAATCGTAACAGCTACCGATTGCCGAAACCGCGACACCATTATCGCAAGTTACGACATATTCGCCCTTATAATTTTCTTGATTACAACTTACAACATTGGTGCCATTTTTAACTGCGATTGAAGAAAGTCCGACTCGGGAAAATTGACAAGTTCTTTTGCAGTTGAGCGAAATTTTTGTATTAGATTCTTCATCACAAGTATATTCTAAAACCCCGTCGAAGCCTGGTTTTTCGCATTTTACACTACCGCTTCCGTTTGGAACATAAAGAGGATTTACACCTTCAGAATTAACATAACAAGGACAAGATTTTTCATAAATCCACTTGCCATCTCTTCCGCATTTTTTGGCAGGAACTATGTTTTGATTTGGAAAAGAACAGGCACTCGTGGCATAAATTATTTGACCAAAAACTGCATTTTGATTACCATATTTAGGTCCAGCATTTTTGCAGGGGATCAAAAAATCGGCATAAAAATCATTAATCAATGAATCTCTGTCTTTGAATAAAATATCATCATCAAAAACCCCGTCATCTTTAGCATTTTTTATAAAAACATTATCCATCGAAACTTGATTACTTGCCGATATTATTGACGAAAAACTATTTTCATTTTCATTTAAACTAGTCGATAAAGCATTTGAATTCGTTGAATTATAATTGAATGCCCCAAATTTATTTTTGCCATGGGTTATAATTAACATTATCGATCCAGATGAAATCTGCACATTATTTTCCCTAACAACAATCGAGGGATTTTGCATTGATCCAATATTTTCATTCACAGAATCCGAGGAGTAAGTCGCTCTTTTGTCGACGATGTAAACTATTTTCGAGCCATATTGATCTTGAACGAAATCAGAAGATAATCCAAGAGTTTGCGCTGGAATTGTTCCGTATAAAAGATTAGCATTTGAAGAAAAAGCATAAACTCCATTACCAAGAACGCAATCGCCCGCAGAAATTGATTCAACGCCATAACTCAAATCTTGTCCGCGAATTTTATTAATTCCTGCTGGACAAGGTAAGCGTTTTTTTTGCAATAAAAATTTTCCGATCGATTTATAAATCTCTCCGACTTTTTCGGAATCAGCTTTTTCTTTTTGACCATTAAGTTCAATATTAGAAATTGCAACCGCACTCACCGCAACAACGGCGATTGTCGACATTACAACCGATAAATCATTAAGACTAAATGCCCTTATGAATTTATTTTTAAAATTTTGTTTTATTTTATCAAAAAAATTTAATTTCATAGTTGTTGACTTTTAATGAAGTAGCATTTAAATTTTATAAATATTGTCAATTACCAATCTCAAGGGGATATAGCTCAGTTGGTAGAGCATCTGCTTTGCAAGCAGAGGGTCAGGAGTTCGAGCCTCCTTATCTCCACCATATAAATCTTTCCCAAAAAATTATAATTAAATCAGAACTAAATTCCATTTTTTATGCGATTTGCAAAAAATTGAAATGACAAAATTATTCTAATAATAAATTTGTCATTTAACCAATCAAAACGCAATTAATTATTATTAATATTCTCAAAATTAGAATTTTAGCCGAGTTTTTAAAGCAACAGAAATCGTTCCTTCGTCTAGATAATCTATCTCGCTTCCGATTGGAATTCCGTAGCCGAGTCGGGTTATTTTTAAATTAAATTCTTGCAAAAAATCAGCAATATAATGCGCAGTATTTTGTCCATCAATTGTTGCCCCCGTAGCGATTATTATTTCAGAAAAATTTTCATTTTTAACGCGAGAAATTAATGAAGAAAAATTTAAATCCTCGATAGTTTTGCCAGAAATCGCCGATAAATTTCCGCCCAAAACATGATATTTTCCATAATAATTTTTTGATCTTTCAATCGCCCATAAATCACCAACTTCTTCAACAACGCATAAAATATTTTTATCACGATTCTCATCTAAACAAATCTTGCAAACCCTACCCTCGTCTATATTGCCACATATTTCGCAATTATGAATCTTTTCGTTTAATTCACCCAAATATTCGATTAATGGAATTAAAAATTTTTCTTTGTTAGATGCTAATTCGAGCACAATTTTTTTGCCAATTCTCGGACCCATTCCGGGAAGTTTAGCAAATATTTTCGCTAAATTATCGATGATATTTTTTTGCATTTTTTGGAAATAAAATTATTAACGAATTGCGCAATCAGCAACGATTTGATATTTATAAATCGTAAGTTGTTCAAGGCCGACGGGACCGCGAGCATGAATTTTCCCCGTCGCAATTCCGACTTCGGCACCAAAACCAAATTCGCCACCATCGGCAAATTGAGTTGAAGCATTGTGCATAACGATCGCCGAGTTGACTTCGTTCAAAAATTTTTGCGCCATTATTTTATCTTCGGTTATTATGCTTTCAGTGTGCGAAGAGCCAAATTTAGCGATATGAGAGATGGCTTCATCGATATTTTTAACAATTTTAAGTGATAAAA
>CAJBXX010000101.1 GCA_903959715.1 uncultured Alphaproteobacteria bacterium
ACTAGATTTTACAAAAGATTACAATTTACATTCTCGACAAGCATAATTAAGGTGGAGGATTATTAATTATTATTTTTAAATTAAATTATGTGCGGAATTATTGGTGCAATTGGCACGAATCGTGTGAGTGAAATTATTATTAACGGTTTAAAAAAACTTGAATATCGTGGCTATGATTCTTCGGGGATTGCGTTGCACGAAAATAAAAGATTTAACATTATTAAAGAAGAAGGTAAAATCAGCAAGCTCGAAGCTCTTTTAAAAAAGAAAAAATTTGCTTCAACGATGGGAATCGGTCATACGCGGTGGGCAACTCATGGTGTTCCAAGCAAAGAAAATGCTCATCCGCACGCATCTTCACAAATTTGCGTTGTTCATAATGGCATCATCGAAAATTATCAAGAAATCAAAGCGAAACTTACAAAAAATGGAGTAAAATTTTTAAGCCAAACCGATACCGAAGTTCTTCCGCACCTGATTGAGCAACATTATTTGGCAGAAGGTGATATTTTGCGTTCGCTTTTAAAAACAGCCGAAGAGCTTCAAGGAACATTCGCCATTGCCACTATGTTTAAAAATCGTGAAGATGTAATTGCGGTTGCCAAAAGAGGTTCGCCTATCGTTATCGGCATTGGTGAGAATGAAAATTTTGTTGCTTCGGATTTTTATGGTTTAGCCGATTTTACTAATGAAGTAATTTTTTTAGATGATGATGAATTCGCTTTGATTTACAAAAATCGTGTCGCAATTTACGATAAAAATGGCAATGAAGTTAAAAAAATTCCCAAAATTATAGAAACGCAAAAAAACATTATTAATAAAAATGGTTTTGAGCATTTTATGCTTAAAGAGATTTATGAACAGCCTTTCGTTCTAAATGAAACTATTCAATCTTATGTTGATTTATCTTCAAATAAAATTCATTTACCAAATTTTAATTTTGATTTAACGAAAATTAAAAAAATTACAATTATTGCGTGCGGAACCTCTTACTACGCGGGTTTGGTTGGTAAATATTTAATTGAAGAAATTGCTAATATCGAAGTTGAAGTTGATATTGCTTCGGAATTTAGATATCGCAAAACTCCATTTCGTGATGATAATTTTATGATTTTTGTTTCGCAATCCGGAGAAACGGCGGATACTTTGGCGGCCTTAAAATATTCCAAGCAAAATAAGCAAAAAATCTTATCCATCGTCAATGTTGCTCATAGCACTATGGCACAACTTTCTGATGTTGTGATCAGGACTTTAGCGGGTCCCGAAATTGGCGTTGCCTCAACCAAAGCTTATACTGCTCAAATCGCGGTTTTGTCAATTTTTGCCATTCATTTAGCGATGATTAACAAAAATATTTCCGATACAAAAAGCTCGCAACTCTTACAAAGCCTTGCTAATTGCTCTAATAAAATGAATCAAGCTTTTGAAGATACCGAAATTCGCAATATCAAAAAAGTTGCTTCAAAACTTACGAAATCAAAGCAAATTTTATATATTGGTCGCTCAATTTCTCATGTAACTGCACTTGAATCAGCATTAAAATTTCGTGAATTAACTTACATCAACGCTCAAGGAATTTCTGCCGGCGAATTAAAGCACGGAACTATCGCGGTGATTGATAAAAATATGCCCGTAATCGTAATTGGAGCTCGTAATAAAGAAAATGAATTATTTGAAAAAACTTTATCAAATGCTCAAGAAGTTAACGCTCGCGGTGGAAAAATATTTTTTGTAAGCGATAAAAAAGGTTTTAGTTTATTTGGAAAAATGGCGAAATATCGTATCGAAATTCCTGAAATTTCTAATTCAATTCAAGAGGCGATATTGCCAGTGGTTTCAATGCAATTATTGGCTTATTATGTGGCACTTTTTAAAGGTCATGATGTTGATCAGCCTAGGAATTTAGCTAAATCGGTAACAGTTGAATAATTAATTCGAATAACTCATTTTGGAATCTAAAAACTAAAATTTGTTTTTAGATTACGCCAAAAATTCTGTTTTTAATTTTCATGTGATTTAATAAATACTTAACTTAATTTAGAATATTAATTTAAATATTTATTTCGCTATACATAAAAATCTAAACCATCATCATTTTCAAGTTGTTGAGCTATATTATCAGCTTGAGCATGCCCAAGAACCCCTCCAGGATTGCCATTAACAAAAATTTCTTCTCGCTGTTCCTTTGTTGCATAAATAGCAATAGCGGCAATTGGTATGATGAAAGCGAGAAAACCAAGATATTTTAAGTCAAAATCACTGCCTCCCGCTCTCCCAGCATCGTCATCAATTGAATTGCTTGAATTTGGAGCGGTGTTTGAAGGGTCTTGAAAAGTAGTAGGTATTGGTGTTGCATTTGAAAAATAAGAGGATGCAATAAAAGCTAAAGAAGTTGTAATATTAGTTAAATTCTGTAATAAATGATTGGTTAAAGACGAATTTGATGCTGTGGCGGAGGTATTTTGATAATTAGTTGTGTTACCATTGCTTTCTTTAGGTGTCGTTGTTGTTGAAGAAGGCGTAGGTGTCGTTGTTGTTGAAGAAGGCTTAGGTGTCGTTGTTGTTGAAAAATCTGCAGTGGTTTCAGTGTAAGAAGAATTGGAAGCATTATAAGCTATTAAATCAGAAGAATTACGATTTGAAGCTGGGGGCGCCAAATAATTAATCGCGCTAGTAATTCCTTCACTTATATATGATACTATTGTGGATACATTATTATATGGAGACTCATGCGTCGCATCTGGTATAGAATGATTGCTGAGAGATGTAGGTGTATAAGCAAAAACTGCGGAACTTTCAGTGTAATTATAATTTTTGTTATGAGCTAAAGCATTATATGGCTCTGTTGTACCTGGAGCTTCTGCGGTCCACGAAGGTGATGATGCGATATCTAACTCTGTTATCTTTGGATTTGATTGTTGTGGTTGAGAATTTGATGGTGGCGGAGAAGGAGGATTTTGAGGCGGACAAGAAGGATCTCCTGACGAAGATCCGCATTCACCCCCACCTTTTTTTCGTGAATCTATTTGTGAATCTAAACCTTTATTAATTGCATTACTAACCTCATTACCAATTGGTATTTGATTTGCATTAACTGTTATTTCTGCTCTCGATGGAACATGATTAATTGGAGCTCCTGGTCTGATGCTAACCTTGAATGCTTCTGCTGATGGAGAGAATTGGCTAAGGGCAAGAAATGCAAAAGCCCCCCCAGTTGCTAATCCTGTAGCTGGCATAGTTAATAATGATAAAGGTGACGCAACTGGAAACATATTTTATAAATTAAAAAATTAAATTGAATATGGTATAATGAATAAATTATTAAATAATCAACATAATTATCTGATGATGTTAGCCGAAGGTAGGTTTATTAATGAAAGTTTATATGGATTAATTGAAAGCGTACAACAACAAAATTTAAAGAATAAATTTATTGGTAATATTGC
>CAJBXX010000102.1 GCA_903959715.1 uncultured Alphaproteobacteria bacterium
AGCACTTTTTAAAGAGGCTTCGGAAATCATTTCAAAAACTTGCGAAATACCCGCAAGCAAAATGCCAATTATGATTATTACCACCGAAATTTCAACGAGTGTGAAAGCTGAAGAGGTTTTGAAATTAAATTTTCTTTTGAAAAAGGAATTTTTTTTCATTTAGGGTTTATTTTGGTTTTTTAAAATTGCTTAAAGAAATTTTTTTTATGAAATCATTTTAAAAAAAGAAATTGAATATTACAATGTCTTTATTAATTAAAATGAAACATAAATTTAGGGATTTTTAATTTGGTTCAACATTATTGAATATAAGCATATTTGCCCTTGAAATAGAGCAATGGTTTTGAGTCTTTAACGCTATTAAAATCAACCACTTCGCCAATTATAATATGATGATCGCCCATCTTGATGACTTTATGTTTTTTGCATTCAACAAATGCCAACGAATTATAGAAAATTGGATTGCCGAATTTGCTAAAAAAATAGGGCTCGACATGCCATTTATGAGAGTTTTTGGGAGTGGCAAAGGCACTTGATAAATCGCGTTGTTCGACCGCTAAAATATTTAACAAAAAATAACGATTTTTTTTGAAAAATTTTAAATTAGTGGATTTATTATCGACGCAAAATGAAACCAATGCAGGCTCAAGAGAGACTGAGGAAAAAGAATTTATGGTCATACCAAAAAATTCATCAGCGAAAATTTTTTTAATTCTATTGAGAATTTTTTCATCGACAAAATTTTGAAAATCGCCTTCTTTAATTTTAAAATCTTTGTGAAATATTTTTTGCGATAAACGCTTGCCGACTTGATTTTCTTCAAAAAAATTCTGCCAAAAATCTTCAAATTTTTTGATGAAATTATTATTTTCTAAAAAATTTTGATTAAAAAATTTAGTAGCGAAGAAATTGCGTTTGCGGGCACAGGCAATAACGACTCCCGTTGTAAAATTTCCAAGATTTTCTCGTAGTTTTTTCTTATCCATGGCTTAAAATTTAGAAGAGAATAAATCTAAAAAACTGGTTCTAATTAAAGAGTAAAGAGTGTCGCCCTTCGAGATGATTGGAATAGCGAAATCGATAAAAATTAAACCAATAATTACTAAGCCAAAAATCATCCAAGTGGCGTAATGATAAACCAAGCCGGTTTGGATTTTTGAAACAGCGTGTGAAAAGAGGCGACAAAGGCTAACGGCACCATTGGGAATGCCGTCGATAATTCTCATATCGACAATTTTCCATAAAAAATTTCCAAGTTTTTTGGTTGGATTAATTAAGACATTTTCGTAAAATTCATCGAAATACCATTTGTTGTAAGAGAGGTTGTAAAGCCTAGGAAATAGCTTAGCGAGAGCGTTTGGAAGTTGTGGTTTTTTGATATAAAAAACAAAAGCCAAAGCGATAGCGATTACGCCAACAATCATCGGAGCGATTTTTACTAAAAATGGAGCGTGATGAATTTCGTCATAAATGAAGAATTTACTTAATGAAATTGTGATGGCTGAAGTGAAGAAGCCGTTGGTTGAAACCATTTTTAAAACTGCGGAACCAAGATAGCCAACGACAATTGAACCAATCGCTAAAATAATTAATGGAATGAGCATAGTTTTTGGCGATTCGTGTGCATGATCGAAGGTGTGATGATCGGCACGACTCTTGCCGTGGAAGGTTAAAAATAAAAGACGCCAAGAATAAAATGCCGTTAAAAATGCCGAAGCAATTCCCATGTAAAAAGCAAATTTACCAATTGGAGATTGTGACATGTAAGCCGACTCTAAAATTACATCTTTAGAGTAAAATCCGGCGAAAGGCGGAAATCCTGCGAGAGCAAGAGAGCCAATCCACATCGACACATAAGTTATTGGAATTTTTTTCCACAAACCGCCCATTTTTTGAATATTTTGTTCGTGGTGCATGGCGTGAATAACGCTTCCCGCGCCAAGGAAGAGTAGGGCTTTGAAAAAAGCGTGAGTTGCTAAATGAAAAATTGCACCCGAATAAGCCGACATTCCACAGGCAAAAAACATATAGCCAAGTTGCGAGCAAGTTGAGTAGGCGATAATTTTTTTAATATCATTTTGTGTTAAAGCGATGGTCGCTGCAAACAATGCTGTAGTGGCTCCAACGATGGCAATTAAATCGAGGGCGATTGGCGATAATTCAAAAAGTGGCGAACATCTCGCGACCAAAAACACTCCGGCCGTAACCATGGTGGCGGCGTGAATTAAGGCGGAAACCGGGGTTGGACCTTCCATCGCATCTGCCAACCAAACATGCAAGCCGATTTGAGCCGATTTGCCCATGGCGCCGATGAACAATAAAATGCAAATGGTGTCGATGGTTAAAAATTGCGTTCCGAAAAGCATAAAACGGTCGGAAGCGTGGTTGCAAATTTGATAAAAAACTTTGGAATATTCGACTGAATCAAAAGTTAAATAAATTAAAGCGATGGCAAGAATTAAGCCTAGATCGCCGACGCGATTGGCGATGAAAGCTTTCATCGAGGCACGATTGGCTGAATCTTTTTTGAACCAAAAACCGATGAGCAAATATGAGGCAACGCCAACGCCTTCCCAGCCGAAAAATAATTGCACAAAATTATCAGCCGAAACTAAAGCGAGCATGAAAAAAGTGAAGAGCGATAAATAGGACATGAAGCGAGCAATGGAGCGGTCATCATGCATGTAGCCGATTGAATAAAGATGTACTAAAAATGAAATATAGGTAACGACGATGAACATTGTGGCACTTAGAGCGTCAACATGAATTGACCAATTGGCGATAAAACTTCCCGATTTTATAAAGCTTAATAAGGCGTCGCTGTGGATTTGTTTGGTTTGATAAAATTCAACGAAAACCATTGTAGCACAAAGGGCGGAGCCGAACATTAAAGCGGTGGTGAAATATTGAGCGAACTTGTCAGAAAAGCTGTGAGTATTTTTACTTGGAATTATTCTTGATAAAATTCCAGAAAATAAAAAGCCGATCAAAGGCAAGAAAATCGTGAGTTTAGCTAACATGGAAAATGACAAAAAGTTAAAAAAATTTTTGGTAAAAAAGAATTTATTTTCACCATTTTATAACCGAATTTATTTTTGGCAAATCTTTATATGAATTAAATTTGCTTCGCAAAATAAGGTTTATTTAAATTTGCGTAAATCTATACAAAGTTTTTTTGTCTTTCATTCTTATCGCAATTTCGCTTGAAATTTGCTCGCTAAAGTTTCGATTATTTTGGTGCTAAAATTTTCGATTTCTTCGGAATTGAGAGTTTTTTCGCTCGATTGAATTTTAACGCGTAAAGCCACGGATTTCTTGCCTTCTTCAATGTTGTTGCCACTAAAAATATCGAAAATATTAACTTCTTTGACTAAATTTTTATCAATTGCTTGAATTGATTTTGTAAGCTCGCCGACCATTAAATTTTTATCAACGACAAAAGCAAAATCTCTTTCAACGATTGGAAAATCATTGCTTTGATAAGCCTTGCGGGAAGTTGATTTTGTAGGAGTTGGCAAGGATTCAACAAAAATTTCAAAAATATAAAGACGCGTTTTTAGGTCAAAAAGTTTATTGATGGCGGGGTGAATTTCGCCGAAATAACCAATGATATTTTTACCAAGTTTTGCACAAGCAAAGCGATGCGGATGAAAATATTTTAATGGCGAATCACTAGTGATTTGAAGGCTTTCAGGCTTAATGCCAAAATGCTCGACGACATCAAAAAAATCTTTTTTGACATCAAAAAAATCGACATCGCGCTCGTCATGATAATGATTTTGTTCTTTAGTTTTTCCGGCACGAAGCCCCGAAATCATGGTTTTTTGCGAAGTTGGGTTTTCAAAAATATTGCCAATTTCAAAAAACGCTAAATTTTGAAAATTGCGTAAATAATTTTTTTGATAAGAGTTGATTAAGCCAATCGCCAGAGTGGGGCGCATGTGATTGAGTTCGAGTGAAATTGGATTTTGTAAAATCAAATTTGGGTTTTTTTCGGTAAAAATTTCAACAAATTTTTCATCAACAAATGACCAATTTATAGTTTCGATAAAACCTTTTGAAGCCAATAAAATTCGGGCTTTATGTAAAGGATTAACAAAATTTTGAAAATCATTTTGCGTGTTTTCTAAAATATTTTTTTGAATATTTTCATAACCATAAATTCTTAAAATTTCTTCAACCAAATCTTCGCTTGAAAAAATATCATGGCGCTTGCTTGGCACTTCGACTTTAAAATTCTTATCAGTTTTGAAGCCTAGAGAATTAAGGATTTCAACGGCTTGATCTGTAGAGATTTTTATGCCAATTAATTTTTCAAATTTGTTGAAATCAAAATCAATAAATTGTGATGGTAAATTGTGATTTTCGACAAAAATTTCGCTGGCTTCGCCACCGCAAATTTCAAGAATTAATTGTGTCGCAAGCTCAATGCCGTCAAGGCAAGTTTGGTAATCGACACCTCGTTCAAAGCGATGACGAGAATCGGATAAAATATTTAAAGAGCGACCATTATTGGCGACGATTTCTTTGCTAAAAAAAGCCGATTCGAGCAAAATTGCCGAAGTTTCAATTTCGCATGAAGAATGCTTTGAGCCCATGACTCCAGCGACGCTGAGAATATTATTTTCATCAGAAATTGAAAGAATTTTTTCATTAATTTCATGTTCGGAATTTTTTAATGATAGAAATTTTTGATTTTTCGAAGCGGTGCTAATCGAAATTTTTTTGCCGATTTTATTTAAATCATAAGCGTGCATGGGGCGATTTAAAATATGCATAACATAGTTGGTGACATCAACAACCGCCGATATTGAATTGATGCCAGCACTTTCAATTTTTTTGACCAGCCATGCGGGCGATTGACAATTTTTTAAATTTTTTAAAACGCGAAAAGAAATAAATGGGCAATGTTGTGGGGCTTGATTTGAAATCTCTAAATCAAACTTAAATTTACTGGGAATTTTTGAAATTTTTGGAATTTTTAAAGTGCCGATTTTGGTCGCCGATAAATCGCAAGCGATGCCGAAGACGCCTAGGCAATCGCCACGATTGGGAGTTATATTAATTTCAATAATGGCATCATCAATGCCAAAAACTTCGGAAATTTTTGTGCCAATGGCGAATTTTTCGTCGATCTCGATAATGCCAGCATCTTCATTGCCCAAAGATAATTCGCGAGCCGAGCACAACATGCCGTTGCTTTCAACGCCAGCGATTTTGGCCTTTTTAATAATCATGCCATTGCTTGGGATTATTGAATTGATTGGTGCGTAAGCAACTTTAATTCCGACGCGGGCGTTAGAGGCGCCGCAAATAATTTGTAATGGAATTTTGCTATCGATGGTTTCGACTAAGCAGATTTTGAGCTTGTTTGAATTTTCGTGGGGCTTGGCTTCGATGATTTTAGCGACCGAAAAATCCTTCAAATTTTTGGCTTTATCTTCGCAATTTTCAACTTCCAAGCCAATTTTTGTGAGTGTTTTACAAATTTCATCAAGAGAAGCTGATGTTTCTAGGAATTCTTTGAGAGTTGAAAGAGCGAATTTCATAGTGAAAGTGATTAAAATTATTGAATTTTAGAAATTTGAACTAATGATTTTTCAATAATTTTATTTTGTTCATTTTCTTTGAAATGAAGAGTTGAAATTTGTTCAATTGCTTCGTTGATAATGTTAGTCTTAACTTGGCGAATAGCAAATTCTTCTTCGGCTTTTAAACGCTCTAAAGCGAGATCGCTAATTTTTTTTATTTGATCTTCTAAGGATTTTTTGGAAGCATTTTCAATTTTTTTCGCCTCTTCAATGGCATCGGTGATAATTTTTTGCGAATGATCAATCGAATGCTTGTGAAAAACTTTAGCTTCTTCGAGTAATTTTTGAGCGATTTCGCGTAATTTTTTTGCCTCCAAAATATCTTCGGCAATTTTTTTAGAATGGGAATCGAGAGTTTTGGCAATTTTTGGTAAAACAAACTTAATTAATAAACCAAGAAATGAGAAAAAGGCAATTGCTAACCAGAATTTTTCGTCGAACATTTTAATTTGTAATTTTATTTTTAATAATTTGAACTAAATCTTGAATAATCTTTGTGTTTGAAGCCTTGGAATCATCAACAAATTTCTTAATTTCGTCGCGAGATTCTTTAACTTTTAACTCAATTTTATGTTTTAATTCGGCCATTGATTTGTCGCGTTCTTGGTGAGATTTTTTGGTGATTTCTTCAATTTTTTGAAGATATTCTAGATTGGCTTTTTGTAAATTTTCTTGACCTTCATTATTTATCAAATCAATTTGTTGATTAATTTCATCGGCGAGATTTTTGTCATTTTCAATTAAGTCATGACGCTTGGATAATATTGAGCGAATACGCGGAAGAATTATAAATTGAGTTGATAAATAAAGTATCGAAAAACACAAAATAAACCAAAAAATTTGCGATGAATAAGTTGTAAAATCAAGTTGAGGCATAATGTTGTTTTAAATAATTTAAAGTTTGGGTTTTTTGTGGTGATAAAAAATATTAGTTGGTAAATAAAACCAAGAAAGCCAAAAGAACGGCAAAAATTCCGATCGCTTCGGCTAAACCAACCGCGATATAAATATATTTTTCGATTTTTGGAGCGGCCGAAGGATTACGCGCAATGCTATTGAAGAAAGATCCGAAGATGTTTCCGATAGCGATGGCAGAACCCGCCATGGCGATTGATAACAAGCCGATACCGATAAATTTTAATGCAAGCATTTCCATAGTTAGAGTAGTTTAAAGTTAATAAAATTGCTCATTAACCCCATAGTTAAAAGGGAAAATTATTTGACAAATGAGCGAACGCCAAATTCCGAAATAATCTTAATGTGATTTCATGGTTTCACCCAAATAAGCACAAACTAAGATTGCAAAAATATAAGCCTGAAGAACTGCGACGAAGAGTTCAAACCCGGTCATTATTATGCTAAATAAAAATGGTAATATTCCGAAGAAACCAAGCGAAATTATGAAGCCCGCGATAACTTTTAATAAAACATGACCCGCTACCATATTGGCGAAAAGTCGCACTGATAAAGTGACGGGACGAATTAAAAATGAAAAAAATTCAATTAAAAAAATTAGTGGAGCCATCCATAGCGGGACTCCGCTTGGTAAAAACATATGAATGAAGCCACTAAAACCGTTGCGAATAATGGCGTAAAGAGTGATTACAAAAAAACAAGTCAATGCCAATGAAAGGGTGACGGCAATTTGGCTGGTTGAAGTGAAACTATATGGCGTCATGCCGAGGCAATTACATAGTAAAACGAAGGTAAAGATACAAAAAATTAATGGAAAGAATTTTTTACCTTCGTGGCCAATGCTTCCTTCGATTAAATTATTGATAAAATTATAAACCGATTCAGCAATCACCTGAATTCGCGATGGAATTAAAAGTTTACGACTTGTGGCTTTTATCATGAATAAAATAATTAAAGCGGTGGCGATAATCATGTAAAGGGCAGAGTTGGTAAGGCTTAAATTAAGGTTGCCAACATGAATTGGATAAATTTCTTTTATTTTAAATTGATCGAGCGGGCTATGTTTTTCGTGATTTTCTGAATGTTGTTCTTGGTTTTCGACAATTTCTTCTGCAGATTTTGTAATAGCTTTTGAATCAACGCTAGGTAGCTTATTTTGATTTTCGGTTTTGTGTTCCATGGAAAATTTTAAATTTTAATTTAAATAAAATTGAAAAAAAACTAGATTTATTTAATTAGCTCAATCAATATCAAAAAAAGAATATATCATTTTTTAAGTATAACAAAATATTTTTTGCTTAACATAAAGTCAAGTTATGAAATTTTTATTAATTTTAATAAACTTATTTTCACTATCTTTTTCTCAAGCTTATTCGCAAGAATTACAAGCCCGCTTCCAAGATTGGAGCGTTTTTAAAACAGAAAGAGGCGATAAAGTTGTTTGCTATATTGCATCAACTCCGATAAAAAGTGAAGGTAATTTCGATAAAAGAGGGGAGCCATTTTTTTTGGTAACCAATGTTGATAATGATGCCGATGAAATAAGTGCTTCTTCGGGATTTATCTATAATAAAAATTCTAATGTTGAATTAACTTTTGGAATTAAGAAATATTACCTATTTCCTTACAAAACCGTGGCTTGGGCTAATGATAAAAATGATGATTCTGATATTATTAAAGAAATGCAAAATAACGCTGAAATGATAGTTAATGGCGTAGCGCGCGACGGTAAAATCGCCATTGATACCTATTCACTGATTGGCTTTGTTCATAGTTATAAAAAAGTTAAAGAAATATGTCAGAATATACGATAATAAATTTCATAATAGTTTTTTTAGGATTTATTTCATGTTGCGTAATTTTAGTGCTCGTTATTAGATCCATATTAGCTTTAATTATTTATATTTCTTATAAAAAATATCTTAAGCTGAAAGAAAGTGCTAAAAAAATTCTGCCACAAAGTAAAAAAAATTTTATAAAAGAAGATGAAGAATTGAGTCGCAAGAAAGATGAAATACCAAGGGCTCATTCTAAAACTAAAGCCGATATTGTAAATGCAAAAAAACAACAAAAATTTGAAATTTTAGAAGAAAATAATATTGATTTAGAAGAGGAGTTTATTGTTGGTGTTGCACCGACTGTCGGCTTTTGGACGCGTAAATTATTTGGCGAAAGAATCGCTACAATTATGGCTCAAGCTGATTCGATGAAAAAAGGTGAATCAACGCAATTTTGGCAAAATTTTATTAAAGCGAGTAGGGCTCAAGAAAGAGTCAAAAACGCTCAATATCAACGCAAATAAATTATAAACATGACCATAATCGACCAACAAATAATTGATAGTTTTTTTAAATATTACAAAAAAGATGTCAAAACAATTTCTCAATCAGAATTTGAAATTTTAAAAGAAAAAATTTCGCAAAATTTGCAAAAAATCATCGATTTGCCTGAGTCGCGAGAGATTCTTTTGAAAGAATTTAGTGATTATAAATTTTCTTTTTTTCATGTTATTGCCAAATTTGGCAAAGCCGAAGAATTGAAAAAAATTATTAACTTAGTTGGTATCAAAAATATTAACATTTCCGATGTTAATAATTACACGGCGTTGCATCATGCTTCAATTAGTGGCATGGTTGACAATGTAAAAATATTAATCGGATATGGTGCTGATATTAATGCTAAATCTTCGGATGAAACTCGAAATTGGATGCCAATTCATTACGGTGCAAAATATGGATTCAAAGAAATAGTCGAAGAATTTATTCACGCTGGAATTAACAAGGAAGTAACGACGGCGTTTGGACTTACTCCTTTGCATGTTGCGTCGGAGTTCGGATCTTTTGCGGTTGCCGAATATTTAATAGCAATTAAATGCGATTTAAATCCCGAAACTATTCCCGAAAATCAAAAATTAACGCCTTTACATTATGCCACAATCGGTAATTTTTATGAGCTAGTGGTGCTTTTAATTAAAGCTGGAGCCCAAAGAAATAAAGAAAATATTGTCGGAGATAATGCTTTAATTTTGGCGACCAAAAGAAATTTTATTCAAATATGTGAATTTCTTGTTATTTGCGGGTTGGAAGACCTAGATTTTGCTTATGAAATTGCTCAGAAAAAAGATTTTCGCGAGCTTGAAATTATTTTGAAAAATTATATTACCGCCAAAGATAAATTGTTTAACAATTCGGAATTAACGAGGATTGCTCGCGAATTAACTAATTTTATCATGAAAATTGATCCAAAAAACATTGATCAAATGTATTTTGAATTATTTGGTTCGGTGAAAGTGACTGGCTATTTTTTATGCTCAATAAGAAAGGATTTTGGATTCTTTAAAAAACGCACATTGAATTTGCAAAAATTCGCCGAAGACCGTGGATTAGATATTTTGGCTGATAATTTAAAAAATCTTGATGAGACAATTATTCATCGAGAATTATTAAAAAAATATTAAGAAATTAAATTTAATTTTTTCATTTCAACTTTAATTCTATTTTGCGATTCCAATGAAGGCGTTGTAAGTGGAAGCCTGATTTCATTTTCACAAAAACCCATTAAACTCAAAGCAAATTTTACTGGAATTGGATTGGTTTCGCAAAACATTGCCGAATGAAAATTGGTTAATTGATCTTGGATTGCAACGGCTTTTTTGTAGTCGCCAAGAGCGGTGGCTTTTTGCAAATCACTCACCATTTTTGGTAAAATATTTGAAGTAACTGAAATTATTCCATTGCCTCCCATGGCGTTAAAGCCAACAGCGGTGGCGTCTTCTCCCGATAAAAATAAAAAATCTTTTTTAACCAAAAGTTTTAAAGTGGCGACGCGAGCTAAGTCTCCCGTGGCGTCCTTAATGCCGATAACATTTTCAAGTTCGGCAATTCGAGCCAAAGTTTGGTCGCTGATATTGATAACAGAGCGTCCTGGAATGTTGTAAATAATCAACGGAATTCCACATTTATTAAGTTCTTTAAAATGTTGATAAAGACCTTCTTGAGTCGGTTTGTTGTAATATGGAGCGACAATTAAACATGAATCGACGCCAATTTTTTTAGCATGATTGGTCATGGCGATTGCTTCGGAAGTAGAGTTGGAGCCGGTTCCCGCCATCACCTTAACTTTTTTATTGGCAACTTTTACGGCGATTTCAACTAAGCGATTATGCTCTTCATGTGAAAGCGTTGGCGACTCGCCAGTTGTGCCACAAGGAACTATGCCATCGACACCATTTTTAATTTGAAATTCAATTAAATTGCTAAAAGCTTTTTCATCGATTTGATTATTTTTAAAAGGCGTAACCAATGCCGTGTAAGTATTTGTATTCATGAAATAAAAAATAAAAATTTGAATTGATTTTGAAATCATAAATTTCTATCTTTAACAAATCAATATTTCTAATTAAATTTTTATCAATAAAATTTGAGAAAATCATGAATAATTCATCAATTAATTTTGCTGACACCAGTTTTGTTTCTGGTCAATATTTGCCAGTTTTGATATTTTTAATTATCGCAATTGGGCTATCTTGCGTAATAATTTTAATTCCATTCATTATCAATAAAATGCGTCCCGACGATGCTAAAAATTCGCAATATGAATGCGGTTTTGAGGGCGAAGGATCTTCTCGCGGTGAATTTAAAGTTCAATTTTATTTAGTGGCAATTTTATTCATTATTTTTGATTTAGAAGTGGCATTTTTGTTCCCTTGGGCAGTAGCTTTGCGTGAAATTGGGGTCGTTGGATTTTGGTCGATGATTGCCTTTTTATCAATTCTTACCGTAGGTTTCATATATGAATGGAAACGCGGAGCACTCGAGTGGAAATAATGTTTATTAATTAAAATATTTTTTTAAAAATCGTAAAATTTTTTTCAATGAAAATCACGAATAATATCAATTCAATAAATCAAGATTTACTAATAAATAATCTTACCAATGAAATAAAAAACCAAGGTTTTGTAACTGCAAAACTTGACGATCTTATCAATTGGGCAAGAACGGGCTCATTGTGGCCGATGACTTTCGGTTTGGCTTGTTGTGCGGTTGAAATGATGCAAACGGCGGCGAGTCGTTATGATCTCGATCGCTACGGCATGATATTTCGCCCATCGCCGAGACAATCAGATGTTATGATTGTGGCAGGAACTTTAACCAACAAAATGGCACCAGCACTTCGAAAAGTTTACGATCAAATGGCGGAACCTCGTTATGTTGTTTCGATGGGAAGTTGTGCCAATGGTGGCGGATATTATCATTATTCCTATTCGGTGGTTCGTGGTTGCGATCGCATCGTCCCCGTTGATGTTTATGTGCCTGGATGTCCGCCAACCGCAGAGGCTTTGCTTTACGGTTTAATGGTTTTGCAAAGAAAAATTAAAAGAACTAAAAATTTTAAACGATAATTTATGTTTCAAAATCTTCCCGCCCAAGCGCAATATATAAAATCAAATTTTGCAGATGTAAAAATTATTGAGCCAATCGCCAACGGCAATTTGATAATTTATGTTGATAAAAATAATTTAGAAAATCTGTTAACTTTTTTAAGAGATGATGAGCAACTTTCATTTAAAACCTTGGTTGATCTTTTTGGTGCCGACATGCTTGGAATAAGGTCTCCACGGTTTGAAGTAATTTACAATTTATTGAGTTATAAACTCAATAATCGCATTACCATCAAAGTCGCAATCGATGATTGTGTCGAGGTTCCAACGGTTTCAAAAATTTTTAGTTCAGCCGGTTGGTTTGAGCGCGAAGCCTTCGATATGTATGGAATTGTTTTTGCTAATCACCCGGATCTGCGAAGAATTCTAACTGATTATGATTTTGAAGGGCATCCTTTACGCAAAGACTTCCCGCTTACGGGATACAAAGAAGTTCGTTACGATGAAGTTGAGAAAAAAGTTGTTTATGAAGATGTAAAATTAATGCAAGAATTTAGAAATTTTGATTTTGAAATGCCGTGGGAAGGTGTTCAAAAAGCGGTTCAAAAAAATAATAATTAATCAAATAAAATAATTAATTTTAATTTTTATTTGAGTTAAAAATTTAAAAATTATCATTAAAAAAAACTCGATTTAAAATGAAAATCATATGAAAATTTTTTTAAATATAATCAAAAATTCATTTATAAATTCCACTAAAGGCTTAGAGAGTTTTGCTGTTGTTGCTTGGGGTTGGGGCATGTTTTTTTACTTTTTATCTTTTTTTGTTTTTAATAATTTACTCATAAAAATAAACATAAAAATGTTTGATCTCATTTTGGAGGTCGCGTTAATTATTTATTTTGTTTGGCATATTTATGTTGTCATAAAATGTGCTCCCAAAAAGCCAAAATTAAGTAATGAAGAGAAGGAGCAATTAAAAATACAAAATGGCGGAATGTCGAAAAAAATTTTTAAAAAATTATTTTTACAAGAATCGATTACCGAAGTTAATTACAGAAATATATTAATCGCCCTCGACATCTATTTTATTTTAAGTTTTTATTCGTTTATTCGCTAACCTTGTCGAATTAATTTTATGAAATTTATTTCTCTCATTGTTTTATTTTTAATAATTTCAAACAAAGCCTTTGGCATAGAGATTGCTAATGATAACCGCGTTTATAATTGGAAAGTTATCAGAGTTGTTGACGGTGATACTTTGGAGATTGTTAATGAATTTTTGCCACAAGAATTAAAACTTTTTGTTCGAGTTAAGGGCGTCGATACTCCAGAAAAAGCTCCGCGAGCCAAGTGTATCAAGGAAAATATTTTAGCGCAAAAAGCCTCAAACTATACTAAAAATTCGATCGAAAAAGCACAAAAAAATCATCAAAAAATTACCTTTTCAGAAATTAAATGGGATAAATATGGCGGAAGAATTGTTGCTAAAGTCATGATTAATGAAAGTGATTTAGGTTTAGAGCTTGTAAGAAGTGGGCTGGCAAGGGTTTATAATGGGGAGAAGAAAAAAACTTGGTGCAACACTATTTCCACTCTTAAATGATGCGAATGAATATGTTGCTTACTTATAAATTTGCTTTGAGTTGAATCGCTCCACGGCGAGTGAATCGCCGTATCCGCGATAATTTTTTAGTTTTGTTTCAATGTTTAAATTTTTATTGATTTTCTAGTAAAAATTCTGAGGCGAAATAGAGTGATCCGCATATTAAAATCAAGCTTTGTTGCGAAGAAAATTCTTGTTCAATTTTTTCAAAACCATCGGCAAAATTTTCAATTATTGTTGAATTAATTTGCAGATTTTGCGCGATTTCTAAAATATTTTGTGCGCTTCTAAATCTTGAATCGGAGGCGATTTTACAAATTAATAATTTATCAATTTTGGTGCTAATAATTTTTAAAAATTCTTCACAATTTTTATCTTTAAGCATTTGAAAAATTATAATTTTTTGATGATTAGAAAATTTTTCTAAAAATTCGGTAATAGTGTTGGCACCTTGCGGATTATGGCTCCCATCGAGATAAAGTTTAAAATTTTGTGGAAGTTTTTGGGCAAAAATGCCATCTTCAATTTTTTCTAATCGCGCTTTCCAACGAGTTTTTTGAATGCCATTTTTAATATTTTCATCGCTAATTCTAAATAGGCTTTGATGTTTAATGCAACTTACTGCCAGTTGAGAATTTTCAATTTGATGAGAACCGTTTAAAGGAATTTTTATGGCATCAAGATTAAAATTTAATGACTCAAAAAAAATTTTAGAATTAATAAATTCAGAATTTAATTGATGAGCTTTCAACCTAATCAAATCGAGGACTTGTGGATTTTGTTCGACACAAATTATCGGACAATTTTTTTTAATAATCCCCGCTTTAGATTCGGCAATTTTTGCAATTGTTGTTCCTAAAAATTCTTGATGATCAATGGCAATGGTGGTGATGAGTGAGCATAAAACTTTGGGCAAAACATTGGTGGCATCAAATTCTCCGCCCATGCCGGTTTCTAGGAGTAAAACATCAGCCTCGATTTGACTAAAAGCTAAAAAAGCACATGCGGTGGTCGCTTCAAAAAAAGTTATATCGATTTTGGGGTTTATTTCACAGGCTTCGCGACATTTTTCTAAAATTTCATTTAAAAAATTATCAGTAATTTTTTCACCGCAAATTTCAATTCTTTCGTTGAATTCGATGAGGTGAGGTGAGGTGTAGCGATGAACTTTATAACCCGCTTCTTGAAAAATATTTTTTAAAAAAGCTAAGGTTGAACCCTTGCCGTTAGTGCCAGCAATATGAATAGTCGGTGGCATTTTTAAATGTGGATTATCGAGCCTTTTTAGCAATTCTAAAATTCGCTCTAAACCAAGATTTATGTGATGAAAATAATGTGGGTCGGGCCATTTTGGAAGCTTCACGATGTAATTTTTGTTTTAGGTTTTTTTAAGAAAAATTGATAAACTCGATGAAAATTATAATTAAATTCAGCACCAAAAATGAAGACCAAGCTAATTAAATAAAAAAACATTAATGAGATTATGACCCCAGCGATGGAGCCATAAACGAAATTCATTTGATTAAAATTTTCTAAATAAAGTGAGAAAAAATTAACCAAAATCACCCATAAAATGACCGCTAAAATCGAGCCAGGGATTGTTTGTGTGAATTTTTGCTTGGCATTTGGCAATGCATAATAAAGTACAGAAGTTGATGTCGTTAAAATCACGAAAATTGCCAATTGTCGTAAATAAAAAAAGTCATAATCGATTTCAAGTTTTATGGAAAATTGTTTTTCAAAATATTTTAAAATTACTGGCACGATTACGAAAATTAAAATGCCACTAATTATTACGAAAATTATAATAAAAAACTCAAAAATACTCACTAATCGACGCAAAATATATGGTGGCGGGAAGGCTATGCGATAAGCACGATTGAGGATTGTTCGACAGCCTTCAACCGAGGATGATGCCGTCCAAATTACGCCAATAATGGCGATTGTTAAATAACCGTCACTTGGACCAGAAATAATTTCTTTGATTCTGGGGGTGAGACCTCGCGACATTTCATTTGGCAATCCAGAAATTATTTTATATAAAAAATCTGTGCCAATTTTTGATTCGCCAAAAAAACCAATCACCGCAATTAAGAAAATTAATGAAGGAAAAAACGATAAGATACTCAAGAAAGCTAAGTATCCAGCGTGTTCAATGCCATCATGACGAATGGTGTCAATCAAGGATTTACGAAATATTTTAAGTGGAATGAAAAAATATTTGTGAATGTAATAATTTATTTTTGAGCGTTTTTTAAACATTAATTTAAGTGTAATTTATATTTCTTTAACAAATTTAAATTTTTCTAAAATAAATTTTTCGGATAAAAATAATTTATGCTCAAGCTTGTTGCTTGTAAGCGATTCAAATATTATTTTTTTGCACAAAAATTGATAACAAATTTCATGTAACCAATTATTTAAAAGTTTCATAATATTTTTTTCATTATGACCTTCCGAAACATAAAAATCAAGTATTTCGCAAGTTTTGTTAGAAAAAAAATCATGTTCAATTTTACAAAAAATTGCCCCAATAATTTCTTGATTTTTTTCATCAAACATCAGTGTTAAATGATAGTTTTTTTGAATTTTTTCAAAAATTTCTTCTATTAAATTTGTTGAATTAAAATTCAAGCGTTGTTGTGCATTTTTACAATATTTTGCAATATCGACCTTGGATAATAATGTTTTTAATTGCATTTCAATGATTAATAATTAGATTTAAAAAAAATTTTTTTAGCGTAATTTTATTTTATACAGTTGATTAATTCTATGGTCAAGGGGCTAAATAACATCAGATATTCGGGAAAGAATTCGAAAAAATATCAATATTTAATTCAAATTCAAGAGGCGATAAAATTAGATTTCGTAAATTGCTTAATTGATTTAAAAGAGTTAAAAAAAGAAGTTAAGTTAAAATTTTTAGAATTACAAAAAATTAAAAAAAAAATCGATCTCAAGAAGAAAAATGATGAAATTCATAAATTTTATGAAAAAATCAAAGAGGATAAAAAATTATTTTCACAAATTTTAGAGCTTGAAACCAAGTTGCAAGAAATATTAAAGAGAGCTAGAAAATCGGCATTAAATGACATAATTTCTTGTTATAAAAAAGATTCACAAGATGAGCAGTTTTCATTCATAGAATTATTAAAAAAATCTTTTGAAAACCAAATAAAACCAGAGATTTTGCAAAATTTTTTAACCAAAAATTTCAAAGCTTTTTTTAGTTTAACCTCTCACCCAACTAACCCAACAAGCCTTGAATATAGCGCTCTCGGATATGAATTCGATGAAATAATTTCTGATAAAAAAACACTTAACTTCAAAAAACTTAAAAATAATTTAAAAAAAATTATATTATGCTCGATAAATGGTCAAAAGAAATCATGCTTGGAAGAGATGATCGAAACCGAGTTGGCTGTAAAAAATATTAAAATTGCCAATGAAAAATTACTTAAAAAATTGCAATTAGAAATTGAAAATTCGCCATATAAAAATAAAATATTTTTACCCACAAAAATTTGCGAAATATCGCTTTGGAGCCACGGCGGAGATGCTGATGGCAATCCTAATGTTACTGCAAATATTTTACAAAAAGGCATCGATAGAATCAAAAAATTAAAATTAGCATCTAAAATTGATTTAAGGCATGATGCCAAGGATATTGAAAAATCTGTAGCCGAAATTTTACAAGATTTTGGAGTAAAATTTTTTCTTAAAAATGATGAAAAT
>CAJBXX010000103.1 GCA_903959715.1 uncultured Alphaproteobacteria bacterium
ATCTTGAATTACACAAATTTTTCTATCTTCATTTATTGGTTAACTTTTTAATTTAAAACTCTCAAAATTTAATTTATGCATAAATAAAAAACAAACATTAATTTTTGAATTAAAAAAATTTTGGTTATGGAGCAATATTAGGTGTAGGCGTTCCTTCAAAAATACTTTTCAAACTTGTAACAGAACTAATCCTTCGAGGAGGCTGGGAGCTTAGCAACAACCATTCGGGAAGATATGGCATTCCACATGTATAAATTCTTCTATCCTGCATAATATTTATTTCATGGTTTCTATTCCGAACCAATAAAACATCATCAAAAGGAACTTCTTTCACTTGGCCATTATAAACGCCCTTAAATATAATATTATTTCCTGCAACATTTCTTAGCATTGGAAGTTCTATATCCCATAATATGGTATTAGTAGAAAGAGCAGCCTGCTCCAACTCGTCAATTTTGTTATCACTATAATAAACAATGGGTGTATTCGATGCACTTGAGAAGCGACTCACAAATGTTTTTGAAACAAAAACTCCCATTTTTTCAGCAAGATCAATTCCCTCATCAGTGAGTTCTGAACCAAAAAAATGCCTTGCTATTTCATTTGGTTCAAGACCTGATAAACGAATCTCTTTTTTAATATTTTTTACACCTGGGTGCCTCCTTAATCTATCCATATCAATCTCGCATGGAATATCACCAAGGTAATCAGAACGATCTAAGGATTTATCACTACAGAAAATTTCTTCCCATAGAACAAACATTGTATTCAATATAGGAACATCAAAATTACAAACACCATTAGAGTCTCTTATGCTTGAATCCATTGCATCAAACCCAGTCCAAATAATAATAGGTTTATCCTCACTACCTTTTACAATGGATGGGGCTGAAGATCCACAACTTATAATTTTATTTTCCATTTCTTTTAAAAATTCAATAAGCTCCTCAACGGCTTTCGTTTCATGATCAGTTCCTATGGATAAAATATCTTCCTGTGAAATTTTTTTCATTTTATCAACAAAATCTTGTAGATATTGTTTAAAATTTTCTTGATCGGTTCCTGGTTTTAATGATATTATTCTATCGGAATCTTTTTTTGGAACACCATTCTTAGCACTAAATATTCTCTCACATGCTGAATCGATTCCTCTTTGGATAATCTCATCCATATTTAGAGTTTCATGAGCCTTATCTCTTTCAGAAACAACTGGCATATTTCTAGAAATGTGTGGGGTATCTATAAATTCTACAACCCTATCTACAGCCTCAATATTAGTAATGGAAATTGAAGATAATATCTTTCCTTCTTGTTCTCTTAAAATATCAGCACAACTCTCTTCGGAAGATCTATCGTAAACAACTTTAGCTCCTTGATCATGGAGTAGTTTTAAATTCCCTCTCTCCCATGGATGGGTTCCATCATAATATACAACTAGTCCCCTTGCCTGTCTTTGCAAAACCTCTTGAGAGGTTGACGCGCCTGGCTTAATAATAAAATGGTCACTTTGTTGAGATAAGGCATACATAATATCTTGAGAAACCTTGTCCCAAACATGTACTTTTCTACCATTAGATAATTCAAATACTGTTGTTTCAAATTTTTCATTTTTATAAGTAACTTCTTTTTTTTCAATATTTTTTATCAAACCTTTTTCTTCCAGTAATTTAGTAGTTTCTTCTAAAGTGGTTCTGTAACCACCGCCACCCAATAACAAAATATCCCTAGTATCTTCTTTTTTATCATGATGATACTTACTTTCGTCAACAAGAACATCAATGAATATACGCGCTTTTCCTGAGCATCCCTGACCACCAAAAGTTAATACTGACAACTTATCACTTTTGAGTCCAGTTTGTATTTTAAAGCTAGCAATATCTTTATCCTCAATCTCTGCAACTGGATATTTTACAAAATCAACTCCATTTTCCTCTCCTAGATAAAATGATCTCCCTTGTCGATCTCGAATTATTGCTTCTGGAGGATGAACCATAATACCTATATTTCCTAAACCATAAAATACTTTATGTCTTGCGAGTTGCAACATTTTTCCATTAATAGGTCCAGAGTCAATTACGTCAAACATTACTTTATGTCCATCCGCCACCAATCTTGAATCATGTGCAAATGTATTTAACGATAAAACACTTGAACAAGCCCTAGTTTGTTCTCGTAATTTATCCATTCTATTGTCGGGTGTATATTTTGATAATCTATTTGCCAACACATTTATTGCTTTATATAATTCTTCATCGCCACCTTGTTGTTTTATTTTATTAAAATTTAACCCCCTTGGAAATCCTATGCATAATTCTAGAGGATCTCGCCCTAAATCTGTTGTTTCATTTATAATTTTTATTATCTTACCTTTTTCTTCCAACTTTTTTTTTAGCGTCTCCCCGGCAACCTTATGAGCAGTTCCTCCATTGCTAGATAAAATAATCAAATCAACAGGCTCTTCTTCAGATTTAATCGATTCCAAATATTCTTTCCACTTATTCGAAAAAATTAATATAAACTCATCAATTTTGGCTTGAGGAATCTTATTATTCATTCCGTATTCCTCAATTTCAGAATTGACCATAGTTTTAAAATTTTCGTTATAAACACCTACATATGTGTGATATTTCAGGAGTGCATGCTCAAAGAAAAATTTATATTCTTGAGAATCTCTATCGGGAAATGCTATTCTTAGGGAATCGAGAAGCAATTTAGCTTTTTTTTCATCTTTATATGTAGAGCCATCTCTATAAAAAACGTTATAATCAATATCGCCAGGTGAGCATGATAGTTTTATCAACTCCGAATCTTCATCGACTTTATAAGATTCATTTGTGGTTGATTTTACAGATTGTATTTTAGCCCAATCGGAATCTTTTAGATTCGCCAAATCAATAATTATATTACGCAATTCCCTTTTTGAAAGAAGTAATTCTGCAACTTTGTCTGGGGATATTGGAGATAAATCATCTTCAGATTTAGTGGAAAATTCGCTGAATATTTCCCCAAAGTTTAATTCACCTTTATCAAGATAATGCTTTATAGAGTTCACAAATTATATTTCGTTATTAATTAACTATTTATAATTTTTGATCCTATGGTCAATTTTTAAAAAAACAATAACTTATGTTAAAAAATAAATATAATAATAGAAGGTTGTTTTAAAATTATAATTTTCTTGGAACTTGATAAGCAAAAAATAACATAAATATCGCAATTAATGGCTTGTCAAAATTTAACCATAAATTTAAATCACTAGAATTTTTCGATAATCTAATATTTTTGATTGCTTCAATGTTATTAAAGCTTGGAAGCAAATGAGCAAAACTAAGAATTATGATTATAAAAATACTAAAAAATATTAGAAATTTATATTTTGCAGAGGATTTTTTTTGATAAAAACTAATAAAATTTGTAATAAGAAACACCAAAGAAAAATATTGCAAATTGGTATTTAAAAAAAAATTGGACATCGAATTTGAATTTTTTAACTATATGCAATAATACCAAATTAACTTGAAAATACATGCTTTTGTAATTTAAAAATTAAGCTTTATCTTTTTGGCTAAAAATCATCAAAAAACTTCAGCCGTATGGAAATACGACTTCATTTTTTAAAGATTTTTATCTCAAAAATATTTTGCTTAATTATTAATTTTCAAGTTAATTTGGTATAACATATTTAAATATTTGTTATATAATAAAATGAAAACAAAAGAATTTTTCAAGAACTTTAATATTTTATCCAAAAAATATCTAATTTTTGTATTTTTAATTATTCTTGCGATTGCTATTGTCCACAATATTTTAGTTTATGTATCCTACAGAAGTCACAAAGATAGTCTTGAAAAAAAATATCTCTCTTACGCAATTCTGGCGGGAAATAGTTATGAAATTTTTTTAGATAATGTTTTTCATCAAGCTGAATTTTATGGCAAAAAAATCAATAATAATTACAATGAAGAAGCAATAAATGAATTACTAAAAAACAATTTTAGTTTTAATACAAACCTTGATACTCTAAGGCTAATCAATTGGATAAAATTTGATTTTATTAGTTCAAAAAATCCTAAATTTTATGATAATAATCTTGCTTTTTTATCTAAAAATGAGCCTTGGAAAATTCATTTTGATGCCATCGAATTATCATCAAATAAAACTTATTTACCTTTGAGTTTTGGCATAGTTAACAAATATCAAAAATTTGTTGGAACCCTTTATTCTAGGATTGACATCACCTCTTTAATCAGTTTTTTACAAAAAAATTTTAAAGAAGAAAATATAACCATTGCGATCATTGATAATAACAAAAATATTATTGCTCAAACCCCAGAAAAAATTGATGTTCCGATCAAATTTTTTAATGATATAAATTTAGAAAATCAGTCGGGCAATATCAATAAAGAATATGAACCGAATAATAAAATTTTTATCGCCTATAAAAAACTTGAATCATACCCCTTCACTATCATTGTTGCGGAGAATAAAAATATTATTTTTGAGCCAGTTAAAAATAACATAAATCGATATTTTTTTGGATTATTTTTTGCCATAGTTTCGATTTCTATAATTTTATTGGCATTCTACCAAATATTGATTTCGCCAATCATTCACTTGTTTAATTTGGCAAATAATATTTTAAACTCTGACGAAAAAATTATTTATAATCCGTCAAAAAAACATCACTTTAATGAAATTAAAAAACTCGAGCAGGCTTTGTTAAAAATTAATGATTATAAAATAGAACTAAAAGACACTAATAATCAGTTAATCAACAAAACTGATGAGCTTGAAAAATTAACCCAATCCCTCGAACTTGAAAACTCAAAACTGTCTCGAGCCTATGAATTAAAGGATGAAATGCAGAAGAAATCATCAACATCTATAAATTTTAATCCCCATGAAATTATCCAGGAATGCCTCGAGATGATTTATCCAGAAATATATTCACGACAAATTATAATTGAAAATGAAATAAAGGAAATGCCAAAAATCAATATTCCTCAAAATATTTTTACTCAAATTATAATTAATTTACTTTCTCGAAGTTTTATTTTTTGCAAAAAAAATGATAAAATAATCTTAAATAATAATTATACCGAAATTGATGAAATTGATTATGTTAGCATCATCATTGAAGATTGTGGCGTAGGCGATGAGAGCTTTAGAAAAAAAATTCTGCAAAATTCTTGCACAGCCGAAGAAACTATAAGATTAATTCAAGCACATAGTGGTTTTTTCAAATTTATTGATCAAGAAAATGGAGTTAAATATTGCATGCTTCTCCCCGCCCAATCGAATAATAAATATAAGGAAAATAGTAAAATCATTAACATGTTTCCAGAAAAAAATAAATAAATTATCTATATTTTTTATTGAATATTTTTAATTTATCTACAAAATTATAAAAATCGGGAATGTGTCAGAATAGAAAAACCCATAACAAAATTATGGCCGTAAATATGGCACACACGCTGGGTTTGCGTGGTGGTGATTCCCGATTTATTCTTACCAATTATGAACACATTACCAATAATTAATCCGTCCAAAATTTAATAAGATTTTCTGATTTTTCTCACAACCTCATTTCTCAATTTTTCCAAATTATTACTCATAATTGTTAGCAAAAAAATCTCGATTGCAAATTAATTTCACGCAAATTAGCGTGGTGGTGTTTAAAAGATTTCGATAAATTTTAACAAAATTTATCGAGGATTACTCCTATCGTGGAGAAAAAAATTGGTCTGGCTGGATGGGTGCACTTTATTTAACTAAAACTAAGAGCTACTTACTTTAATTTAAAATTAAATCATATGGCAAAATTACAACATGAGGCTTTGCAAGGAAAAACCTTGGAAGAAGTATTAACAACTCTAGGTAAAAAATTTTTGGGCGCAAATGCTGTGCTAAGAAGTTATGAAGAGCTTGAGGCCGGAATTAGCTATAATTATAAAGTTCAATTTGGTGATAAAGAATTTATCCTAAAAGTTGATAATCCAACAGTGGGTATGCGTGCTCACAATAAAGATGTTAGTGGCGATCAGCGTCCGGATGATAAAAGATTTAATTTAATTGCAGGATTTATTAATGAAAAAGTTAAGGGCGGTCTTCAAGCCCCAGCTTTTTTACCAGTTATTGGAAAGGATGGGGAATTTTGCGTCATTGCTGATAAAGATGATGCAAGTTTACCTGAAGAATTTAGGGGTGTCGTTGTTTCAATGCAGCCCTTTTCAGCAAAAGGTAAAGGTGTTAATCACATTTCAAGTGCTTCTGAGGCTAGATCTTTGGGGGATAATTTAGGAAAGCTTCATCGTCCATCACGTCTTTCACAAGATTTTCCAGTGCCTTTGGAATCGTCGCAAGTGGCTAATTCTAGCAAACGGCTCGAACAATTAGAAATACAATTTGGCACAACAAGACCAAACCGACTAGCAAGTTATAAAACTTCATCTGAGGCTGTGGAGTCTTACATGACAAGTCTTGCTAGCTCTTCAGAAGAAGCAGAAAAAAAGCTTTATACTGAAATGTTAAAATATTTTCCTGATAAAAAATGTAGTCCTAAAACTTTGGAATTAGTTATAGAAACTGCTTGTGCATCACAACCAAAACAAGATTTATCAATATGGCAAATTTCTCATAACGATCTTCATGGCGGTAATATGTTAGTAGACGATAAAGCTGGAGTCACTTTAATTGATTTTGATGAGCTTGGTCGTGCAGGTGTTGCAGAAGATTTATGGATGCAAATTGAGCCATTGTTAGATATATTTAATCGAGAGGAAGCCATTAAGAATCAAACTCCAAAACTTCCAAAGCAAGCATTGTTGGAAGAATTCTTGTGTGGATATTTGGCACATAATCCCTATTTATCACGATCAGAATTTCAAGCAGTTGAAGATTTAACTAAAATGAATGTTGCTACACGTGCTTCAGGAGCCTTAGCTGAAATGGTTAAACTAGCAAACTCACAGGAAAAACCTACAGAAGAAAAAGTTAAGAATTTAACAAGACGTATTTCAGGTGGGGATTGGATGCCGGCTTTTCTTGCTGATAGAGAAAAACAAAAAGAAGAAAAAGATTTGTTAGGTGCAACTTACGACAAGGTTTTTACTGAAATCTCTAGAGGCACTATCGTTGA
>CAJBXX010000104.1 GCA_903959715.1 uncultured Alphaproteobacteria bacterium
CACTCTTTCCCTACACGACGCTCTTCCGATCTTTTTAAAATAGAAATTATTATTTTCTTCATTTTCCAAAAAAGACAAATCGAGCAAAAATTTCGATAAATTATCGCGTTTTCTTGAAGAAGCGCAACCCGTCACCACCGAAAATATGCGTTTACTATTATTTTTTGCCGAAGAAACTAAATTATAGCCCGAAGCAACAGTATAGCCAGTTTTCATGCCCTCAGCTCCTTCATATTCATTCAAAACACGATTATGAGTTTTAATAATTTTATTATTATAAACAAATTCCTTCATCGCAAAAAAATAATAAAATTGCGGGAAATCTTTTTTTAACTGAATCGCCAATCGCGCTAGATCGGAAGCTGTAGTATATTGCCCCTCTTCATGTAAACCCGAAGCATTTCTAAAAGAAGTATTTATCATGCCAAGTTGTAAAGCTTTCTTGTTCATTTGTCTTGCAAAATTCCACTCATCGCCGGCAATCGCTTCGGCAAGAACGATTGAGGCTTCGTTGTAAGATTTTATAATTAAAGCTTGTAAAGCTTTTTCTACCGAAATTTTATCGCCATCCTTAATCCCCAAAGTATTTACTTTATTAACTCTTGAAACCTCTTGAGCTCTGGCAGAAAATGCTATTTCTTGATGTAAATTTAAGTGATTTTTTTGTAAAGCTTCAAAAGCTAAATAAGCCGTCATCATTTTAACCAAAGAAGCGGGATAAATAAGTTTTTGTGAACTGTTTTCAAATAAAATTTGATGTGAATTTTCTTCGACCGAAATTAAAGCACCATCCTTAGAGCAAGTAGGTATAACTTGAGAATTTGCCAATGCTTGAAAATTAAAATATAATGTTAAAAGTAAAATAAAAAATTTCATAATTTTAGAATCTCATTAACCGCTAAATTCATTGGATTTTTTATTGTATTTAATCCAAGAATTTCCAAAGAAATATTAGCTTCGTCGATTTGTTTTTTAGCACAATCTTTATTTTCAATAAGCTCTAAAATTTTTTCAAAAATTAAATTAGCGTAGCATTTTTCTTGAAGAAGTTCAGGAATAATTTCGCGATTGGCGATCAAATTTAACAAATTAGCATATTTAATTTTAATCATTTTTTTAACGATGAAATGAGTCAAAAAATTTATTTTATAAGCGATAATTAAAGGAATTTTGTATAATGAAATCTCAATGGCGTTGGTGCCTGATTTAGCAAGGGCGAAATCGCATGAATAAAATGCGTATTTCTTGTGATTTTGGTCATCAATTAAAAAATATTCGGCATTTATTTTTTTTGATAATTCGGTGACAATATTTTGTGTTTTTTTGACAATTGGAATTGCAATTTTTATGTTTGGAATTTTATTTTTTAAAAGATTTACAGCATTAATAAATTCTGGAAAAATTCTTTTAACCTCGCCAATTCTGCTTCCGGGGGTTAGTAAAATTAATTTATCGTCATTTGAAATTTTATAAAATTCTCGAAATTCAAAATTAATTTTATTTTTTTGCGATAAATCTGGAGCGTCGTCAATCAAAGGATGTCCGATAAAAACAGTTTTTAAGCCATATTTTTCAAAATATGGTGGCTCAAAAGGCAAAATTGCAAGAAGTAAATCGTAAAGTTTGGCAATTTTTTCGGCACGCCCTTCGCGATATGCCCAGACTGAAGGCGCAATCAGATGAACTTTTTTAATTTTAGTAAATTGCGAAGTTTTTTTAAGTTTTTTTAAGACTCTAAAACAAAAATCTGGAGCATCGATGGTGATTAAAAAATCGGGCTGAAATTCTATAATTTTTGCGACAGTTTGATTGATTCTATTTAGTAATTTTGGAATGTGCGGAACCACTTCCAAGAAGCCCATAACCGCCAAATCTTCGAGTGGAAAAATTGATTCAAATCCATAATTTTTCATTTGTTGCCCACCAACTCCACAAAATTCAATTGCTAAATTTGAATTTTTAAATTCTCTTAGCAATTTAGATCCGAGTAGGTCTCCCGACGCTTCGCCTGTGATGATAAAAATTTTTTTAATCATAAACTTTGCCAAATTATTTTTTTAATTTATTATGAATGATGTTTTCGTTTTTACAAAACTTTTTTATAAGAATATTGTTTTTAATTTAAAATTTTGTTATAAAAAAATTAATTTTTTTAGCATTTAAATCCAAGAAAATCAATCTTAG
>CAJBXX010000105.1 GCA_903959715.1 uncultured Alphaproteobacteria bacterium
CAAGAAATTGCGGAAGAGGAATTGCTATCCTACGAGTAAATTTTCAATACAATTAATTAAAATATTGTTTTTGTTATAAAATTTATTTGATAAATTTTATAAAGTTTTTTAGAGTTCTTGAACTTCGTAATTAAAATAAAAATATCAAAAATGAAATTACTTTTTCGTAAAAAATCTCTCGAAAATATTCTTGAAGGTGCTAAAAAAAATACTCTTAAAAAAACTTTGGGGGTTTTTGATTTAATTTTTATTGGAATTGGCTCGATAATCGGCACCGGAATTTTTGTATTAACGGGGCAAGCGGCCGCTGAGCATGCGGGTCCAGCCATTGCCTTATCTTTTTTATTTTCGGCGATAATTTGCGTTTTTGCAGGTTTGGCTTACGCCGAATTGGCTTCAATGGTGCCAGTTTCAGGCAGTGCTTACACCTACACCTATGCGGTGATGGGCGAATTTATCGCGTGGTTAGTGGCTTGTGGCTTGATTTTAGAATATACAGTGGCGTCTTCAACCGTTGCGGCAGGCTGGTCGGGATATTTAGTCGGAATTTTAAAACAAGGTGGAATTATAATTCCCGAATTTCTTACCAAAGCACCTTCGCAACTTTGTGCGGATGGAACTTATTGTGCCATAGTTAATTTGCCAGCAATGATAGTGGCGTGTTTTATTGGTTTGCTTTTATTCATCGGCACCAAAGAAAGCGTTATGGTGAACCGTGTTTTGGTTTCGGTAAAATTAATCGTGATTTTTATTTTTATTTTAGTGGCGGTGCCTCACATTAAATTTGAAAATTATCAAGAATTTATGCCTTATGGCTGGAAGGGCGTTTTTGCTGGATCGGCGGCGATTTTTTTCGCCTATTTAGGTTTCGATGCGGTGGCGACAACGGCGGAAGAATGTAAAAATCCAAAACGCGATTTGCCAATCGGCCTGATCGGATCGCTGTTAATTTGTGCGGTGATTTATGTCGTGGTTTCGTTGTGTTTGACGGGAATCGTTAATTATAAAACTTTGGGCAATCCACAACCTCTAGCGCAAGCTTTGCGAGATAATGGAAGCAACATTGGTTCGGCGTTGGTCGGAACCGGTGCCATCGCCGGAATGCTTACGGTTTTATTGGTGATGATGTATGGTCAATCGCGAATCTTTTTCGTAATTTCGCGCGACGGTTTGTTGCCAAAATTTTTCTCCAAAATCCACAAAAAACATCAAACGCCATCTTATTCAATTTTGGTGGTTACGATTTCGGTTGCAATAATTTCGGGCTTTACGCCAATTCGCACCATGGGCGATATGAGTAGTCTCGGGACGCTTTTCGCTTTTTGTTTAGTTTCGGTCGGAGTTTTGATTTTACGCTATAAAAGACCAAAATTAGAACGCGTTTTTAAATGTCCTTTCGTCGAAATTATTGCGCCTTTGGCAATTTTTGGCTGTGGATTTTTGATTTTAAAATTATTGCAAGATCACTACAAGCCGTTCTTAATTTGGTTTGTTCTTGGCATTATTTTCTACTTCTCTTACGGTTATAAAAAA
>CAJBXX010000106.1 GCA_903959715.1 uncultured Alphaproteobacteria bacterium
ATGGGAAAATCGCATTTTCTGGAAATGTTTAAAAATTATTTAAAAGATGAAAAACAAGCCGAAACTATTTTAATTAATTCATGGAAAAATGATTTTTGCGACGAGCCTTTGATAGCAATTTGCTCGGAAATAATAAAGTATCTTCAAGAAAAAACTGATAAAAAATCAATTTCAATTTGTAGGCAATTTAAATCCTTAATTGGTATATTTGGCGATATTTCAAATCAGTATATTGATAATAAAACCGGAGTAAATTTTAAAGAAATTTACGATAAAAATAAACACCCGATTGACGGCAATAAAATTTACGAGCAGTTCGTTGCCAAAAGAGATTTGTTTGATAAATTAAATCAATCAATCGCCGAATATACCGCCGAAAAACAATTGATAATTTTAATCGATGAGCTTGATAGAACTCGTCCTGATTATGCCATTAATTTTCTCGAAACTTTGAAGCATTTTTTTTGATGTTAAGGGTTTAATTTTTATTTTAGCGGTCAATAAAGAACAGCTTAAACAATCGGTTGAATGCGTTTACGGCAAGATAGATTTTGACGAATATTATCGCAAATTTGCTCATAGAGATATTGCTTTACCTTACAGCGAAGAGGGAATTAATAGTTTCATTATAAAAACGGTTGATGATTTTTTTAATAAAATTGAAGTCGATGGTAAAAAAATTGGGATTAACAAAGAGGCTCTCAGCGAAGATAACTTCACTATCAAAACTTACATGAAAGAATTTTTTATTAAACTCAAGCTTAGTCCTAGGCAAATCAATCAATTTTTTAGAATTTTATTGTCATTGTTAATAAGCGATAAAAAATGTTTAAGTTTTGGAGAGGAGATCGCCTCAATAATATTCGTTACTATTCAATTGCATGATTCGGAAATCGCTAAAAAAATTGCGGAAGGAGAGTTTAAATATAAAGATTTTTTAAATTATTTGCAGACAAAAAATATTGACTCAAAGAATTATTATATGGCTTTGAATTTATTATTTTTATTCTCGAATAACATCAAAGAATTATCGGAAAATAAAATTTTTTATGAAAGTAAATTTGGAATAATCGAACAAGCTACTTTCGATAGAAGAAATGGCTTATTTGGAACAAGCTTCCCAGGTCATGAAAATGATTTTGCAATAATGCAAAAAATCGGTAAAAAAGTTTTGCAATCTAAAAAATTATTTGATCAATTTTAATTTTATTGCTCAAAAAGCCATCACGCTCTAGCTCTCCTGAGAGCCCTTACAAACCTCCTCTTACAATGACGGGATAATGAGCGAAGCAATCCCAGGGGCGAGTTGTCTTCGAAATCAAAATGAAATTTTTAATTGAGAAAAGCGACGAAGCGTTTTGCGTTAAAAAAATAGCCTAAACGGCTATTTTGATGCAAATAACCCCTCACCCTAACCCTCTCCCCACTTGTGGGGAGAGGGGATTCGATGGATTAATTTTTTGTAATAAATAAAAAATCTAAAGAAGGAGTTGGATTAATTATTTTTTAATACAACATGAAATATTGGGAAGAGTTTTTTTAATTTACTTTTTGAAAAAATCGTCGCTACAATCCCCTCTCCCCGCAAGCGGGGAGAGGGCTAGGGTGAGGGGTTATTTTTCTTTAAAAAAATGGAAAATTTGTTATAAAAAAATAGGTACCTGGTACCTTTTAATTTTTTATAAATTTACTTTTTGAAAAAAA
>CAJBXX010000107.1 GCA_903959715.1 uncultured Alphaproteobacteria bacterium
TATGGCTCAAAGAGCATTTTATCAAAAAATGCCAAGAAAAAATTTTAGAAATTACTTTAAAAACTAAAGATAAAAATTGTGCAATTTTGTTTGGGGCGCCGATTTATGAAAGCGAAAGAAAGAAAAAAGTTTTACGCAATTCGGCGCTTTTAATTGAAGATGGTGAAGTTAAGAATGTTATAAATAAAAAAACTTTGCCAAATTATGGTGTTTTTGACGAGAATAGATATTTCAAGCCTTCGCAACATATTTCAAATATCGAATTTCGCGGTTTTGATGTGGTAATTTTAATTTGCGAAGATTTGTGGGACGAGCGCAATTTATTTTTGCTCGGCGAACAAGTTTTTGATTTAATTATTACAATCAACGCCTCGCCTTTTGAAAAAAATAAGAATCAACAAAGATTAGCAATTACTCAGAAATATTCACAAAAGTTAAAGAAACCACTGATTTATGTTAATCAAATTGGCGGGCAAGATAGTTTGCTTTTTGATGGGGCAAGTTTTGTCCTAGATAATCAAGGTTCTACGGCATTACAAATGGCAAATTTTGTTGAAGATTTTGCTCAAATTTTGGTTGATAAAAAAGGAAAAATCGAAATTATTTCGCCTCAAAAAAATGCTTTTGAATTTATTACAAATAATGTTGAGCAAAATTATCAAGCCAGTGTTTTAGGGCTTCGTGACTATGTTCGCAAAAATAATTTTCACAAAATTATTCTCGGAATGTCGGGCGGAATTGATTCGGCTTTGGTGGCAACAATTGCGGTTGATGCCTTGGGAAATGACAATGTTGAACTTTATGCGCTTCCTACAAAATTCAACTCGCAAAGCTCAATGGATGATGCCAAACTTTGTGCTCAAAATTTGCAAGTTGCTTTAAAAATTATTGAAATTGAAGAAATATTTCAAAAAAATTTAACGATAATAAAAAGTCACGAAACCCTCTCTTCGCTAGCTGAGGAAAATTTACAATCAAGAATTCGGGGCAATATTTTAATGGCGATTTCTAATTCTAAAAATGCACTTTTAATTTCGACGGGCAATAAATCTGAATTGGCTTGCGGTTACGCAACTCTTTACGGCGACATGAATGGAGCCTTTAATCCAATTAAAGATTTTTACAAAACTGAAATTTACCAATTGGCAAATTTTCGTAATCAAAATTTATGCAAAATTTCTGCTTTTAAAAATATAAATTTGATTCCGCAAAATATAATTGATAAAGCTCCGAGTGCAGAATTGCGTTATGATCAAAAGGATTCCGATTCCTTGCCCGAATATCACGAACTCGATAAAATTTTATATGCTTTGATTGAAGAGCAAAAATCCATTGATGAAACAATTGAGCTTGGCTTTGAAGCGGAAATTGTAAAAAAAGTTGCTAAACTTGTTTGTGTAAGTGAGTATAAACGCAAACAAGCGGTGCTTGGAGTGAAAATTTCGCAATTATCTTTCGACAAAGATCGTCGCTATCCAATCACCAATAAATTTATTTTTTAATGGCAAAAATCCAAAAATATATTTGCGCCGATTGCAAGCATGTCGGCAAAGGAAAGAAAGTGCGTAGGGGCAACAGAAAAACGGAAATTTTTTGGTGGATTGCATTTAGTCCAATCGCCATTTTTTATTCATTATATCGCTTTACGGGCTCAAAAAAATGTTGCGAAGAATGCGGAAGTTTTAATATTTATCCAACCAAATCTGATCTGCTCGAAGTGATGTCGCACCAAAATAATACCGCATCCAATCTTAAATGATGCGAGGAGAATTTTTTACAACGCTTCGTCGCTTTTCTCAATCAAAATAAATTTTGATTTCGAAGACGACTTGCGACTGGGATTGCTTCGCTTCACTCATGATCCCGTTATTTGCTAAAAATAGCCGTTTAGGCTATTTTTTTAACGCAAATAA
>CAJBXX010000108.1 GCA_903959715.1 uncultured Alphaproteobacteria bacterium
GTTTTTTATTAGAAAAAATAAATGCTCATATGAGTGAGAAAGCTATGCAAGAAGGAACTTTTAGTTATGATAAAAGACCGATAGAAATTGCTTTATTCATGAAGTCAGCCAGAGGAGAACCGAAAAATGATCAAGAAACAAAAGATTTTTTTAAGAAAATTTCCTCTCAAAATGAAGATGTAAAAATTAAACGAAATAGCGATGGTAATTTAAGTCTATTTGCAACTAATGGCACAGAAATAAATGATGAGGTGACAAAATTAAAAATATTGGAATCAGTTGCGGTTACAAATAAAATTGCTATGAGCAGAGGTTTTTACAATAGAATGAATCAAGAAATTATTGCAACATTCGCTCCCAAAGAAAAAACACCACAATTCGAGATGCCGACCGTAATAAAGAGCATTAATAATGCTGAGGATAAAGAAGAATTAAGAAAAATAGAAAAAACTTTTGGATCGCTCGATGGAATTGAAAACGGACGCTCGTTAAAAGTAGCAAAAAACATAGCAATAGGTAAAGATGATAGTGGAAATAAATATATTATAACAAATGGCACGGCAACCTTATATGAGAACGCTTCACAAGATTCAAACTCTACGAAGCCTCCTCTTGTTCTCGATGTAGTTCAAGATAAAGATGTGCAATCATTAAAAACAGTATTTGCCAAATTTAAACCTGAGATTGAGAATTTTGGGCAAGGAAGTTACGATATTAGTGATAAAGATTTTGAATTTGGAAGAAGTAGAACAAATGGAGCTTCTACTTTTGTTACTAATTTAAAAATGAATAATCTAACCAAAAATTATCAATTCTTTCTCAATGGCGAAACGGTTAGTGTTGTTGAAAAGGCTCAGGATGGCAATGGGAATAATATTTTTAAACCAATTCAAGATGATGGGGAAAAAAAATTTTTAATCAATGCAGCTATTGAAAAAATTAATTCCAAAATCCGTGAGAATCCTCAAGGAAGAATAGCTGTTAGGGAAGGGGGTGCTGAGAGTCTAATGACGCAATCCCGCATTCGTTAAAGTAAAAATTTTATAAACTTAAATTGAAAATTTTTATCTTCTTGGCGAATTATCTTTACTTCTCCCAAGGCAATCGAAAAAAAACGGAAAGCAAAAATTCCCCGGAGTGTCAAATTTTTTTTCAGGAGGAGGGGCTTCAGTCGAATTGAGTTTTTCCTGCTTTGAATCAATATAAGCTTCCTTTGTTTTAAAAATATTATCAATTTCTTCTTTTAAATATTTACTAAATAAATCTGATTTTTTGGAAATTTTTTCTTTAAGTTTGGAAACGAAATCTAGGCTTTTTTTTATTAAATCGGTTTTGAATTTTTTATATTCATCATAGCCGGCTCCAATTGGTTTTTGTGTTTTTTTATCATAATCAAAATTCATTTTCGAATCTTTTTTTTCTAGTATAAATCGAGCCAATAAGGAAGTGCTTTTGAAGCCACAATTACCTCTTTTTTGAATTTTGGTTGGAATTGAGTGAGTGGTTTTGTTAAAATCAATTTTTACGCCTGAAATTTCACTCTTTTCGAATTTATCATATAAAACCAGCATTGATTTACTTTTGCTATTTGTATCAATAAATTCTTTAGCGAATTCTTCGGAATAATCAATGGCATCTTTGAGATGAAAAGTTGTTATACCTCTGATGTGAGTTGAAGAATTTGTAATTTTTTGAGATTCTATATGGGCATAATTGCCATCGCAATAACTTATCGATTTTAATTTATTGTTTGCATCGGTGTGAAAAATAAAAAATGATACATGCTCTTTTAAATTAGATGAAAAAATATACATCTTGCTTCCATCCCCAACCTCTATTGGTATATTTTTATCGACGCTTTTAAATAAATCTTTATAAACATTATCAAAAGTATTTTTTGGATTGATTTTGTCAAAAGCGTTTTTTAAAAAATTAAATCCACTGAGAGAGTCAAGTTTTGAATGGAGTGCATTTAAAAGTGATTTACCGAAAGGTAATTCTTCCAATCTTTTAAATAAATTTTTATAAATACTATCAAAAATATTCTCCGGATTGATTTTTTCAAAAGCATTTTTTAAATAATTAAATCCATTGAGAGAGCCAAGTTTTGAATGGAGTCCATTTAAAAGTGATTTATTGAAAAGTAATTCTTCCAAATCGCTTTGATCATTTTGGGTAATATTTTCTCCAAATTGTTTTTTTAAAATTATTTTTAAAATTTCTGATCGTTTTGTTTTTTCATCTTGGCTCCCCGAGCTTGTTAAATATTTTTGTGTAGCATCGGTAATCAACGGCATTTCATTGGGTATAATTTGATTTAAAACCGATGGATCTTTTTCAATAATCGCTGAAACTATATCTGGATTTCCTGACGAAATGGCTTGAAAGATTGGAGTTTTCCCATCGGGTAGAGTTTGATTTAAAACTAAAGGATCTTTTTCTATAATTGTTTTAACTGCATCTAGTTTACCAAGTAAAATGGCTTCAAAAATTGGGGTATTCCCATCGGGTAGAGTTTGCTTTAAAACCAAAGGATTTTTTTCTATAATTGTTTTAACTGCATCTAGTTTACCAAGTAAAATTGCGTGAAAAATTGGAGTTTTCCGATCGGGTAGAGTTTGATTTAAAACCGAGGGATCTTTGTCGATAATCGCTGAAAGTATATCCTGAATTTTTGATGAAATGGCATTAAAAATCGGAGTCTTTCCATCTGAATAAGTTTTATTTAAAACCGATGGATCTCTATTAATAATTGCTTTAACTTCATCAGATTTATTTAATAAAATCGCAACATCTAGTTTGCTTAATAAATCTTCTTGTTCATGTTGATTATTTTGGGCGCTTCCCATCATTCGAATTTGATGTCTTAAATTAAAAAACAAAGAATTATTTTTTTACAGTTAAAAATCAACAAATAATAACAAAAAATATTAGTTAATCAAAAAAAGTGACCTGAAAGGATTGTTAAGGCAATCTCAATCCAGGTATTCATAATTATTTTATCAATTAAATTTTTAAGAATATATCAATAATATTTAAGAAGAATTGAAGATAATAAAATAA
>CAJBXX010000109.1 GCA_903959715.1 uncultured Alphaproteobacteria bacterium
CTTTCCAGCCTTTTCTCTTCAAGAAAAATTCATAAGAATCTTCAAAGGTAAATGTTTTATCATCATCGAAAACTACTAATTTATTGGCGATTTCTTTCAACATGCCCTCATCATGCGAAACCATGATTAGTGCGCCTTCGAAGCTTTTTATCGCTTCTTTTAAAGAGTCGCAAGATTCCATGTCGAGGTGATTTGTTGGCTCATCGAGCAATAATAAATTAGCGCCTTTTAACAAAATTTTACCAAGCATTACGCGACTTTTTTCACCGCCCGAAAGCACCGAAATTTTTTTATTGGCTAAATCACTTGAAAACATCATGTTGCTACAAACTTGCCTTATACGGCTTTGCGGTAAGCGTTCATCAACTTTTTGAAGCTCTTCAAAAACGGTTGAATTTTTTTCCAAACGATCAATATTCATTTGCCCAAAAAAGCCAATTTCAACTTTACTATGAATTTTGACCGCACCTTTTAAGGGTTGTAAATCTTGCGTTATAAGCTTCAACAAAGTTGATTTTCCTTTGCCATTTTTACCGATAACACAAATTTTTTCACCATTAGCGATTTTGAAAGATAAATCATTGATTAAACGATTTTCGGGATTGTAACCAAATGCTATATTTTCAACTTCGATCAAATTTTCTTTACTGGCAAAAGGCTTGTGATTGAAGGCGAAATCAAGGTTTTGAATATTATCTAATTTTTCTTTGACATCGATTTTTTCAAGCATTTTTACTCGCGATTGAACGCGACTCGCTTGACTGGCTTTGGCACCAAAACGATCGATCCATTCTTGAGTTTTTTGTCGTTGTTTTTCTTCGTTGACTCGCGTTTTTTCATAAATTTCTTCTTCGAGCGCAATTTTTTCGCGAACGCCTTTAGTGTTGCCCGCTACTTTTTTAAAACTATTGCGATGAAGTAATAAGGTGTGCGTAATGACGCTATCCATAAAATCGCGATCGTGAGTGATTAAAATCAACTCACCTTCCCACTCACGCAAAAATTCTTTTAGCCAACGAATTGAGTGAATATCGAGATAATTTGTCGGCTCATCGAGCAATAACATTTGTGGTTCGATTAATAATAATTTGGCTAAATTTAATTTAACTTGATAACCACCCGAAAAGTTTTTTGGATCCTTTTGGAGGTCTGATTCTGTAAATCCCAAGCCATATAAAATATTTTCGCCTTTCCAACCTTCATGTTCACGATCTTCGGGCAAAACCGAGCAAATTTCTTCTAAAACAGTGTTGTGCGTAAAGTGAATATGTTGTTCTAAATGCCCTATTCTATAGCCTCGAGGGATTTCAACCGCACCGCTATCGGGCTCTAATTTTTTTAAAATTAATTTTAAAAAAGTTGATTTACCACTGCCGTTGCGACCAATCAGACCAACCTTTTCTCGCGGATTGATAATAAAATTACCTTCCGAAAAAACTTCTCGTCCAGAAAAAGAAATTGATAAATCTTTAGCTTTAATCATTGTTAAATTTTATAAAATTAATTTTAAATATATCGCACAAACCAGTTCAAAATATAATTTAGATTTTCATTGGCAATATTACCATGTTTAAGCCTTTAACATGTAGCCTTCTTTGCATAATATAAGGAACATGGTTAAAGAGTATTTGGGTAAAAATATTTTCATTATCAAAAATAAATTTAGTGCCAAAAAATATAACATTTTCATAATCTTTGGCAACGCGATCTGTGAGTTGTGATAATTTTTCAACTATGTCAGTATCATATCCAATATAGGCTTTGGCAAAGCGACCATTGGCGTTGCAATAATTTTTATATTTACTCAAAATTGATTTTGTTTTTCTACGCATATCACGCCATTTACGCTCTTCGCGTAAAGTATTGGAATCCACTTCGCCAACCGTAACAAAAATAAAATTTTTGAAAATTCCAGGGAAAAGTTTTTTTATTTGCAATAAACAATTCATGCCACTACCAAAAGTTTGATCAACGATTATCGCCGCGGTCGGCGCTCTTTTGTCTGTAGCTTCAAGCAATGATGATGGACTTTGACATTGCTCATGAAAATCATCGAATTGCGATTCTTTTAAGGCTAAATTTTGACGAAATCTTTCGTAAATTTTTTTAATAGACCAACCAATCGTTACAAAGACCGAGGTAATGAGAATTGTAATCCAACCGCCTTCATAAAATTTTTCAAAAATCGTCACCATCAAAATGCTAAAACAAACTATAAATCCAGCGAGAGCTACCAACATTTTACTCAACCAATTTTTTTGTCTTTTGCGATGACGCAACCAATATATTGTAAGCCCCAAAAGCGATAATGAAAAAGTTATGAATACATTTATTGAATATAAAACTACTAAAATATGAACCGATCCACCTGTGATTATCAAGGTTGCAATCGCAGAAATCGCCATAAATAAAATGCCATTTTTTATTACTAATCGACTTGAAAGTGAACTAAATGATTTTGGCATCCATTCATCCGAAGCCATGCTGGCAACCACATTCGGACCAGCTAAAAATCCGGCATTGGCGGCGACGATTAAAAGCCCCGCCTCAAGAACCAAAACTATCGGGACAATAAATTGACCAAGTTTAATATCATTATATTGCCAATTTTCGGTGATTGCGTAAAAAGTTGTGGCGTTCAAAGTTTGACCTTGAACCTTGCCAACACCCCACAATAAATATAATAAAATTATTCCGGCGGCCATAAATGCCAAAGAAATCGCTACCAAAAACATGGTGATTTTAGCGGTTCTAACTCTAGGCTCGGAAAGGGTGTTAACATTATTTGAAACCGCCTCTAAACCTGTGTAGGTTCCGCCTCCCATCGAAAAAGCTTTTAAAAAAACCGACAAAACAAAAACCCAACCAACCGCACTTTTCATTTCCGAAACCTCTGCCGTTGCTTGCGGAATCAATACTTGCAAACCATAACTATGAGCAAAAATACCGTAAATGATTAAAAAAAAGTGAGTAAAAATAAATCCTAAAAAAATTGGCAATAAAAATTTGATCGATTCTTTCATGCCACGCAAATTCAAAAAAGCTAGAAATGCTACAAAGACAATGGCCATCACCAATTTTCCACTTTGAAAATGCTGTGGCAAAAAACTAAAAATCGCGTCAATTCCGCTGGCAATTGATATTGAAATAGTCAAAACATAATCAACAATTAATGCCGATCCCGAAACCAATCCCGCATGTCTGCCAAGAAGTCTGGTTGCTACTCTATAGCCACCTCCTCCATTTGGAAATAATTCAATTACTTGCGTATAAGCATATGAAATTATAAAAACCGTAATGGCGGTTGCGATGGCTAAATAAATTGCCAATTGAGTATGGCTTCCGAGCGCGACAAACGCCTCTTCTGGACCATAACAAGATGATGAAATTCCATCAGCACCAAGCCCAACCCAAGCCAAAAAAGCGACCAAAGAAATGCTTCGACGCGTTTCTTTGTCAAAGAAATCGCGAGGATTGCCAAATAAAAAATTTCTTAATTTTAATAACATAAATTTGTTTTAATTTTTTTTAATTTTAATCGTTATAAAAATTTAAACAATGCAAAAATATTGTTAATTTTTATGCAAATAATCATTTTAAAATTAAAGCTTTTCATTAACGGTTTTGATTTTTTGCAAAATATCGATAATTAATTTCGCTGATTTTATTCCTCGTTGCTCTTCAATTCCAGAAGAAATATCAATAGCGTCTGGATTAACTATTTTCAAGGCTTTATCAATATTATAAACATTGATTCCGCCCGATAAAAAATAAGGTTTTGGCGATTTAAAATTTTTTAAAAAACTCCAATTAAAACTATCGCCACTTCCCGGATTTTTATTATCTAGCAAAAAATAATCAACATATTCGGCGAAAATTTTGAGTTTTAACAAATCACTTTGCTGTGAAATTGCAATCGCTTTGATAATTAAAATATTAGGAAAATTTTTTTTTAAATTTTTGATATATTCAACATCTTCATCGCCATGTAATTGAAAAAAATCCGGTTGAAAATTTTGATTTATAATTTTTAAATTTTCTAATGTCTCATTAACTACAACCGCAACCTTGTCGACATTTTTTGGAATTATTTTTGATAAGTTTTTTGAAGCAATCGGTTCAACATAGCGAATTGAATTTTTAGCAAAAACTATTCCGATAAAATTGCATCCATTATCAATCGCAATTTTAATTGTTTTTTGTTCAACAAAGCCACAAAGCTTAATTTTCATATTTTAGAATTTGAAACCCGGTGGCAATGGAATCCCAGCTGTAGCACCGCGGATTGCTTCGCCAGAACTATCATCTGATTTTTTCTTGGCGTCGTTAAAAGATGCAATAATTAAATCTTCGAGAATTTCAATTTCATCTTTGGAAATTAATGACGGATCAATCATTACTTTTTTCGCTACGCCACCGCCATTAACAATAACCTTGACCAATCCACCACCGGAGGAACCTTCATATTCCTTGTTAGCAAGTTCGGCTTCGACTTTTTTCATCTTTTCTTGCACCTGTTGAGCTTGGCGCATCAATGCTTTAATATCCATATTCTAAATTTTTAAATTTGATTTAATAAATTGTTAATTTTGTATTCTAAAATTCTTTTAATTTTTCTTATATATCCAACCTTGTCAATATTTTCTTTTGCATAAAGATCATATTTTATGGTTCGCGAACCCTTGATGGAAACCGACAAAACACCTATTTTAGAATCTTTTTTAATCGGTGCATAAAGCGGGCTTTTAAATTCGGTTTGAACTTTTATATCGTTAATTGATTTAGAGCGCGGAATATTGAAATCGATGCGATCTTTTATTATAGCCTCAACGCTTCTTTTATTTCCAAGCCACACTTTGATGTTTGCGACTTCGGCACCTTTTTCAAAAAAACTAATTTTTTTATAATTTTCAAATCCATAATCAAATAATTCTGTTATAATATTTTCACGAATTTTTGGCGTTGGCGCTTTATTTACAACCGCCACTAATCTTCTATTTTCTCTTTTAACAATTCCTACAATGCCATATCCGCCTTGATTTGTATGCCCAGTTTTGCCACCCAAAATGCCATCATAATTTTTTTTAATTAATGGATTACGATTGCGTTGCGTAATATTGCGATAAGTAAATTCGGGGATGCTTAAAAATTTAGAATATTCTGGAAAATCTTCATATAATCTCATCGCCAAAGTTGATAAATCGCGAAGACTCATGTAATGCCCCTCTTCGTGCAAACCATGTGGGTTCATAAAATGTGAATTTTTCATGTTCAATTCGCGAGCTTTGGAGTTCATGAGGCCAATAAAACTTTCATAATTTGATGAAGTTGTTTGCGCTAAAGCAATGGCAGCATCATTGGCAGAAACGGCAAGCAAACCCTTCAACAAATCTTCAATCGAAACAACATCGCCGTAATTTAAAAACATTGATGATCCAGTTTTTCGCCAAGCATCTTTGCCTATCATGCAACGATTATCAAGCCTTACCACCCCTTTTTTTATTTGATCAAAAACAACATAAGCCGTCATTAATTTTGTCATCGATGATGGCGAAATTCTTTCATCAGCATTTTTGGAGAGCAATATTTCTTTATTATCAATATCCATTAAAAAATAATATTGACCCCGGTTTAAGTTTTGATAAACCTCATTGGCAAAAGATTCGCTCGCTCCAAAAAATATCGTAAACAATATGATTAAATTTTTAAAAACATTGCGAAAAGAAATTAAATTTGTCATATTTTTAAATGCATCTTATTGTAAATTTTTTTGGGAATTTTCAATTTTTTTCTCGGGTTTTTCACTATTATTTGAAGCCTGTTCAAATAATTTTACATAGTCATTTTTTTCATCATTATTTAGTAAATTTTTTTTACGAAGAAGAATTTTTTTCTCAACAATTATTTTCTTCGAGAACTCTACATCATCAACGGTTCTAGATTGATTAATCGCCTTTATTGCCTCTTGAATGCTTTTTATCGGCACCAGCGTATAATTTTTATTGCTTGAAGATGATTTTACGCCAAAAGAATCGGACTCCGGTATGTCAATAAAATCAAACTCAACGCCACTAACCGAAAAAGGTTGATTGAGATATGTGTTATATCCTATTTCAAAAATTTTTGGCGAAAATTGCGATTCGGGACCACTCATTTTGCTATGTTCGTAAACTTCATAATCGGGGAAATATTTCTTTTTATTCGATCCGAAATGAGCAATATCAACATAATCAAAAGTATTTGCTTTGTTAGAAAAATTATCCTCCTGTTCCGAAGGCTTGAGCAAAATATCCATGTTATTTACAAGAGAATTTTTGGCAAAATCATCTTCCCTTTCTTTGTTAATTTCTTTTACTTGTTTGCTATATCTTTCTTTAAATTGTTTATCGCCAGAATCGTAGCTGAAATTACAAGATTGTATTGAGAAAAATAATAAAAAATATATTGCCCAATATATTTTTTTCATCGCTATTTTCCTTTAATTACAACAGCCTCATTGCCCGATTCAATGATTGAATCGCGAAGCTTTAAAGCTGATTTTTTAGATTTAAAAGGTCCGAAAACTGAACGATAAATTCTTTTATTATTTTTGTAGGCAATTAAAACTTTACCTTTGCCAAACTCTTTTGTTTTAGCTAACCTTTCTTTTGCTCCGCGTGAATTAAAAAACGACCCAACTTGAACATAAAATTTGCCAGATTTATCATAATTAATTTCTGGTGCCGACTCTGCTTCAACAATATCTTCTTGTGGATCCTGAGCAGAATTATCGACATTATTATTTTGATCAAGTTTTTGATTATTTTTTGCATTTTTTTTGCTAGAATATGTAATTATTTTTGAACCTTTATTTGATAATTTTTTGTTAGAAAATTTAGCATTTTTTGCGATAGGATTTAATTCTAACTCTTCTTCTTGAAGGTTATTCGCGTTGTTATTTTTTGATTTCGTTTCAACTTCCTTATTATTATTTTTTTCACTTTCTTTGGAAAAATCATATTCGACAACTGGAGTTTTTTCATTCGATTCAGAATCTTTAAATTCAGCGACGGGACTTGTATTTTCTGATGAAATTATTGGCTGATTATTTTTTAAATTGTTTGAAGGAAAATTTAAATCTGGCGTTCTATTTTTGCTAGCATAAGCGTTTCTGGAATCGATTAAATTTTTTGCAGGATATTCTGACGAATTTTGCTCTGAATTATAAGAAGATTGCCCCGCCATTATTCTGGCGTTAGCCTCTGGCACTCTAGTTTTTATGGCTTTTGGATTTCCTTGTAAATCAACAAATCTGATTTCGGTTTTTTGCTCTTCTTTGTCGCTTGAGCAACTAGCAGTTAAGACCAATAAAAAAACAATAAAAAATTTTAAATAATTCATTTTCATTTTCACTTTTATTTAAATTAAGAATGCTTTTAAATTAAACTTTAAAACTTCAAAAACAATATAAATTATAAATTTATTTTTTAGGATTATCTTCAAACAAAATTCTATTTGAAGCGCCATCTAAATCGTCATATTGTTTATTTTTAACCGTCCATAAAAATGCCACGAGACCACAAACCCCTAAGAGCAAAGTAATTGGAATTAAAAATAATAAAATGCTCATTGGTTTTTAATTTTTTTTAGAATTTAAACGCAGAGAATTTATCACGACCAGCAAAGATGAAGAAGACATTGCAATCGCCGCAATAAGTGGCACAACATATCCAGCCATAGCAAATGGTAGTGCTAAAATATTGTAAATCAACGCTAAAATTAAATTTTGCTTCATTATTTTTAAAACTTTTTTAGAATATGAAAAAATTGTAATAATGGCACTAAGTTTTGAAGAATTAATTATTATATCCGCAATATTTTGCGATATATCAATCGCTTTAGAAAAAGATACGGAAACAGTTGACAAAGCCAATGAAGGAGCGTCATTCAAGCCATCGCCGATCATCATAAAATTTATATTTTTATCGGATATTTTTTGTAAAATTTGAGCTTTTTCGAGTGGATTTTTTTGCCAATAAAATTCTTCGATTCCAACTATTTTGGCGATTCTTGCGACTTCGCTTTCAATATCTCCCGAAAGCAAAATAACTTTTTTATTAATTTTTTTTAAAAAATCGACAACGATTTTGGCATCGCTTTTTAATTCATCATGAAATGTAAATAAAATATTTTTATTATCAAAATTCATGTAGCAATTAAGATTGGCAAAAAATTCAGATTGAGAATTTTTTATTTTCAATTGCAAATTTTGATTATAAATCTCACAAAAATCAGCACTTCCCAGACGAACTTTTTTTTCTAAAAAATTCGCTTCCAAACCTTTGCCATTATACTCAATTACCTCAATGTTTTCTAGATCCCCACTAAAAGAATTATTTAAAGATTGTGCGATTGGATGTTTGCTAAATTTTGCCATTGAAGCAGAAATTTTTAAATAAAATTCTTTTTTTGCGGAATCAATTTCTTCGATATTTCCATTCACGATTTCATAAATATTTTTAAGAATCGGCTTGCCCATTGTTATGCTTCCAGTTTTATCAAATACAACATATTCAACATTATTAATTTTTTCTAAGGATTCACCATTCTTCATAACAATTCCTCGTTTTAAAAAATTACTAATAGCAATAGTTTGAGCAATTGGAATGGCTAATGCCAAGGCACAAGGACAGGTTATAATCAAAACCGCGGTCGCATTCATCAAGGCAATTTCCCAATTTGCATAAAAATAAAAATACCAAATCGCAAAAGTTATTAATGCCAAAATATGAATTATCGGCGTATAATATTTAGAAAATTGATCGGCGATTCTTATGTAAATATTTTTCTTATTTTCGATATTATTTATTAAAGAAATTATTTGCGACAAAACGCCATTGTGAAAGTTTTTAGTAATTTTTATTTTCAAGGGAGAGCTTAGATTTATTGATCCGCCGTAAATTAATGAATTTTTTTTGACTTCTTGCGGAATTGATTCTCCCGAAATTAAAGAATTATCAATTGTGCTTAGACCATCGACAACAATGCCGTCACAAGCAATTTTTTCTCCAACGGCGACAATTAAAATCATATTTTCGCATAAATCTTTGGCGGGTAAAATCCGAATTTTTTTATCAATTTCTACTCTACCGAATCCAACTTGAAGCATTGAAAATTCTGATGCCACATTGAAAGCCTTTTTTCGCGCTTTGAAATCGAGATATCTGCCGATTAGCAAAAAAAATACCAACATAACCGCCGAATCAAAATAAACATTTTGACCTCCGCGAAAAGTTTGAATCATACTCACAATCGAAGCTAAAAAAATGGCAATTGCAATTGGCACATCCATATTTGGCAATCGCGCTTTTAGAGATTTAAAAGCGGAAATAAAAAATATTCTTCCCGAATAAATCAACACCGGCAAGGCGATAATCGACGATAAGAGATGAAGTAATTTGCGAGTTGAGCCATTTATTTCAAAACCAACATCGAACCATAAAGCGAAAGAAAAAAGCATAATATTTCCCGCCCCAAAACCAGCAACCGCAAGGGCTTTGAAAATTTTATTATCGAAATTAGTTTCAACTTTTTTTAAAATTTCTTGATCCGCCGGCAATAATTTATAGCCAATTTTTGTGATTATTTGCACTAATTTATTGCCTTCATCTTTGGTTTCGCTCCATTTAATTCGCAAAATTTTTTGAGTAAGATTAATTCGCGCATCAACCACATTTTTTTGCTTTTTTAAGAGATTCTCGATGAGCCAAACACAGGCTCCGCAATGAAGCCCCTGAACGATTAAATCGATTTGGAATTGATTTTCTTGATTAACAACAATAAATTCTGAAATATCGAAATCATTATTTAAATCTGGCTTGAGAATTGGCTCTTTGGAATTTGTGATTCTTGATTCGTAATAGCTATCGCAATTATTGGTTTTGATTATTTCGTAAGCACATTCACAGCCAGCACAACAAAAAATTTTTTGATCTTTTTCGAGGGGTTTTTCGCAATGTAAACAAATATTCATGGCGTTACATCATTGTTGATTTAAAACTACATTTAAATCTTTAATATCTTGTACCACAAATTCATCATTCGAAACCGCGGTTTCAATTTCCCATCTGCCATTTTTTGTGAATTTAGCATCAACATATCTAAAAATTCTATCATTTTGATGAACAGCCCTTAGGGCAAAATCATATTTAGAATCTGGGATATATTTAAAAGAATATAATATTTTTAAATCTGGAATATATTGATTATTTTTATCTTTTACCGCCGTTTCTATGCGATAATTGCCATCCAAATTTTTTTTAATATCGGTGTAAATCTGAATTCCAAGTTTTTTTTGTTGCTCAATTTTGGCTAAATTTTTATTATGTTCTAAGCCTTTTTTGTAGCCATTTTCGGTAAAAACTCCACGCCAAGTATCATTGGCAATCACTATGTAAACAACATTTACAATCAAGACAACAATGAAGGCGCCAAAAATAAAATATGGCCAATAAATTTTAAATTTATTAAATTGCATAAAAATCAAAATTTAAATTGATTAAATTCTTTTAAAACAAAATTTCAAATCATTATAAATTTTTTTATAATCAACTTCAAGTATTTGTTTTTTAGCAATGATTACATAATCATGATGATTCTTGGCAATTTCAGGGGCAATTTTTTTTACCGCTTCGCGAATTCTTCTTTTGATTAAATTTCTTTTGCAAGATGATTTACTAACAATCTTAGAAACTGTAGAGCCGATTCGACAAAAATCTTCAATATTTTTGCCCGCTTCTTTGTTGAATAAATGCTTCGATGGAGTTTTTGATTCGGTTAAAATTAAACTATTGCTGTGGTATTTTTTGCAATAGTTTTTGATATTTTTGAATTCCGCGGATTTTTTTATTGTCAAAACTTTAAGAGTCATGATTTCAAATTTTGACTTTGAGGACTTTTAAAAAGTTTAACTATCAGATACGGTTAAGCATGTGCGACCTTTGGCGCGACGACGAGCCAAAACTCTTCTGCCACCAACTGTTGCCATTCTAGATCTAAAACCGTGTCTTCTTTTGCGAACAATTTTACTTGGTTGCCAAGTTCTTTTCATAAAAAATTAAGTAGTTGAAATTATTAACGAGTTGACCATTTTATACAACGCTCTTTTTAAATGCAAGAGCCTAAAATTATTTTATGGCGATGTTTTTACTATCGACCAAAATAACTTTTGGCTGTAAATTTTTTGCCTCTTCAATCGTCATGACTCCGTAGGCTATAATGATTACGGGATCGTTGATTTGCACTTTTCGCGCCGCTGCACCATTAATTTTGATTTCACCAGAATGCTTTAAAGCCTTGATAGCATAGGTTGTAAATCTTTCGCCATTATTGATATTAAGAACATCGACCATTTCATTTTCTAAAATTCCCGACGCCTCAAGCAAGGCTTCGTCAATTGAAATTGAGCCTTCGTAATTTAAATCGGCTTGAGTAACGCAAGCGCGATGAATTTTTGCTCTCATTAAAGTAATTTGCATAATTTATTTTTTATAATTAATGATGAATTTTATAAAGATTTAACGCTCTATTTTCAAAAGCGTTCATCATTTTTTGGGTCGCCGTCGAAAAAATTGCACCGAGCATTTTAGTAAGTAAAATCGAATTAAATTCAAATTCTAAAAAAAATTCTACTTGGGTTTTTTTATGATCAATTTCACTAATTTTCCATTGATTTACTAAATTTTTGAACGGACCTTTAATCGCCCTCGCCTCTACAAAATATTCGCTTGCGGATTTTTGCAAAAAAACCACATCGGAAGTATATTTTTCAAAAATATTTTTAAAATTTATTAATAATTCGGCATGAAAATTTGCATCGGAAATATGTTTTGTAATATGAGCATTTTTGCACCAAGGTAAAAAAAGCGGATAATTTTCGACATCGACCACTAAATCATAAATTTCTTTAGCGGAAAAATTCATAATTTTATTTTCTACAATTTTTGGCATATTAATTAAGTTGTTGATTTTTCATCATTTCTTCCATTTTTTTGGGATCAATTTTTCCAAATTTTCCCATCATTTTTTGCATCATTTTATATTTCTTCATCAAGCGATTAACCTCTTGTATGTTGGATCCAGCTCCATTTGCAATTCTATGTTTACGCGATGAATTTAAAATTTCTGGATTTTGTCTCTCCTTTTTTGTCATCGCCAAAATAAGTGCCTCTTGAGTTTTGATTTCTTTTTCCATGTGAGTCATATTTTTAAGCTTTTCTTTCAAAGCTCCCGCCCCCGGAAGTAAGTTAATAATTGAGCTCATTCCACCCATTTTACGCATATTTTTTATTTGACTTAAAATATCGTTAAAATCAACTTTGCCTTGTTTAAATTTTTTGGCAGTGTTCTCCATTTCATTCATATCGAAAATTTCTTGAGCCTTCTCGACCAAAGAAACAACATCACCCATTCCGACAATTCTTGAAGCGATTCTTGACGGATTAAACTCTTCGAGATCCTCAAGTTTTTCACCGACGCCAATAAATTTAATCGGACAATTGGTCGACGCCTTCATGGTTAACGCCGAACCGCCCCGAGCATCACCATCGAGTCTTGTTAAAATTACTCCCGTAAGTGGTAAAGTTTTTTTAAAATTTTCAGCAACATTGACGGCATCTTGTCCAATCATGGCGTCGACCACCAATAAAATTTCTTTGGCATTAACCTTTTTGTTGATTTCAACTAACTCATTCATCATTTCTTCATTGATCGAAGTGCGTCCTGCACTATCAAGAATCAACACATCATAACCACCTTCAACGGCTTTTTTCTTGGCATTTTGAGCTAAAATTTCGGGCTTTAAATTGGCATCAAAATCAGCAAAATCGACATGAATTTTTTGTGATAAAATTCTCAGTTGATCGGCCGCCGCGGGGCGATAAGTATCGAGCGAAGCCAATAAAACTTTTTTATGATTTTTATTTTTTAAACGCAGAGCCAACTTGCCCGAACTCGTGGTTTTGCCGGCCCCTTGCAAACCAACCATCAACAAAATTATTGGCGGATTTGAAGCAAAATCGATTTCAGATTTTTCACTTCCCAATAATTTTACCAACTCGTCATTAACAATTTTTACAATCATTTGACCGGCGGAAACACTTGAAATTACTTGCTTGCCGACCGCTTCATTTTTAACTTGTTCAATAAAATTTTTGGCAACCGCAAGCGAAACATCGGCTTCCAAAAGAGCAATACGAATTTCACGCAATGTCGCCGTCAAATCATCTTCGGAAATAAATTTTTTTCCCGAAATTTGGCTAAAAATTTTAGTAATTTTTTGTGAAAAATTGTCAAACATTGAGTAAATCTTTTAAGTTTTGTGAAATTTTATGAGGTTTTAATTTTTGTAAATTAATACAAGCTAAATCGACATTCATTGTTGATAAGATTTTCTTATCAATTTTAATTTCTTGATAAATTTTAATTATAGTAAAAGAAAGCTCTTTTATTTCGATACTCACTTCAATTTC
>CAJBXX010000110.1 GCA_903959715.1 uncultured Alphaproteobacteria bacterium
AAATTAGCATCGGAACTGTAATCAAAATGATAAAAGATCGTGGCGGTAAAACGCATAATCCAATAACAAATTACAATGAGTATTTGAAACAAATGAAAGAGAAATATGGCAAAACAAATTGAAAAGCAAATGAATTTATTCTTCATTTTCATTTTGAAGATTTTTTGCCATAAAATTTTTACAAAAATTACTAAAATTTTTATTTTCAATTTCATGACGAATGTCCTTCATCAAGTCTTGATAATAAAAAATATTATGCTCGGAAAGAAGCATCGCCCCCAATATTTCATTGGATTTAACAAGATGATGAAGATAGGCTCGAGAATGATTTTTGCATGCACAACAACTGCATTTTTCGTCGAGCGGTTTTTCGTCAAAACGATATTTAGCATTGCGAATATTAATAACCCCATCGCGGACGAAGGCTTGCCCAGTGCGTCCCGAACGCGTTGGAATTACGCAATCGAACATGTCAATTCCACGCGCAACCGCTCCAACAATATCACTTGGCTTACCTACTCCCATAAGATAATGGGGTTTATTTTGCGGAAGAAAATCAACGCAATAATCTAAAACTTCAAACATTTCTTTTTGTCCTTCACCTACAGCCAAGCCTCCAATCGCATAACCATCAAAATCTATTTCAATTAATTTTTGTGCAGAAATTTCGCGCAAATCTTTGAAAGTTGAGCCTTGGATGATGCCAAATATGCCATGACCATCGCGTTTTTTAAAAGCATTTTTAGAGCGTTGAGCCCAATCTATAGAACGCTCCATAGCTTTTTTAGCCTTGTCGTAAGTTGCCGGATATTCAACACACTCATCAAAAATCATGGTAATATCACTGCCGAGTTGATGTTGAATTTCAATCGATCTTTCGGGCGTTAAGAAATATTTTGATCCATCGATATGCGAAGAAAATTCAACACCTTCGTCGGAAATTTTACGAATTTGCGAAAGAGACATCACTTGAAACCCGCCCGAATCCGTAAGAATAGGCTTGCTCCAATTCATAAATTTGTGAAGTCCGCCCATTTTTTCGATTAATTCCGAAGTGGGGCGAAGCATTAAGTGATAAACATTTCCCAAAATAATTTCGGCACCACTTTTTTCAACATCGCTGGTTTTCAAAGCCTTAACCGTTCCCGCCGTTCCAACGGGCATAAAGGCTGGGGTTTGGATTGTGCCTCTCGCGGTTTTTATTTCTCCTCTTCTTGCTTTATTATCTTGAGCTTTTAAATTAAAAGAAAATTCTTTGGTCATTTTAAAAAATAATTTATGAATAAATTTATCCCATTGGCAATTTTATTTGTCGTAATTTTTTTAATTGCAATTGCCACACGCAATCTTAGCAATAAGCAAAGTGATAATGCAACAAATTCTCAAGAAATTTCTTCTTCGCAAAATGACGAAGAAATTGCCGAAAAAAAAGAAGATGGCGGGTCGGAAATAAATTTTGCAGAAGTTGAAATAGATTTGCCAGAATTTTCAATTCCAGATTTATCCGATTCCAGCAAAACTTTTAGCAAAAAAGATTTAATCGGAAAATATACAATTATCAATGTTTTTGCCTCTTGGTGCTCAACCTGTAGAATGGAACACGATGTTTTAATAAGAATTCAAACCGAAGCAATTGCCGATTTATACGGAATAGCTTGGCGTGATATTGATAAAAATACCATAAAATATTTACATCAAAATGGCAATCCATTCTCAAAAGTTGGAGCCGATAATAAAGGAATTTTTAGCAAAATAATTAATTTAGAAGCGGTTCCCGAAACTTGGCTAGTCAACCCTAAGGGAAAAATAGTTTTGCGTTTAAAAGGCAATCTTCAAGAATTTTCGGGAGATGAAATTAAAAGATATATTCGCTTAAACTAAAAAATTAAAATGCCCTCGTAGCTCAGGGGATAGAGCAGAGGTTTCCTAAACCTCGAGCGCATGTTCGAGTCATGCCGAGGGCACCAAAATTAAGATAACGCAACAAGAATTATATTTGGTCGTGCTAACGCAACAAGAATTATATTTGGTCGCGCTAACGCAACGACAGGTCGAGCGCATGTTCGAGTCATGCCGAGGGCACCAAAATTAAGATAACGCAACAAGAATTATATTTGGTCGTGCTAACGCAACAAGAATTATATTTGGTCGTGCTAACGCAACAAGAATTATATTTGGTCGTGCTAACGCAACAAGAATTATATTTGGTCGTG
>CAJBXX010000111.1 GCA_903959715.1 uncultured Alphaproteobacteria bacterium
AAAAAAACAATAATAAATAAAAAATTGATAAAATTATTTTTATCAATTTTGTTTTGTTGTTTTTTGGCAAAAAATTCATTTGCTCAAGAAGAAATAATCGTTTACGGCACTGATAGAGTTGAGGATTCAACAATAATTTCTTACTTTGAAAACTTTAAAATCGACAAAAATTTCAAAAAAAATATTGAAATTATTAGAAAAAATCTTTTAGAAACAGAGCTTTTTTCCACAGTTGAAATCACTAAAGAAAATAAAAAAATATTTGTTAAAATTGTCGAAAATCCCATAATTTACGAAACATTATTCATTGGCAATAAAAAAATTGAAGAAGAACTTTTATTGTCAGAAATTTCTTTAAAAAAACGCGCGATTTTTTCCAAATCAAAACTAGAAAGTGACATAAAAAGAATCAATGAAATTTACATAAAAAGTGGCAGATTTCTAGCACAAATAGAGCCAAAAATTATTAAAAAAGATAAAAATCGTATTGAACTAATTTACGAAATAAACGAAGGTCCGAAAGCCGACATCAATGAAATTTATTTCATCGGCAATAAAGAGTTTTCGGATCGAGAATTAAGCGAACAAATCTCCACTAAAAAATCAGTTTGGTGGAAATTTTTATCTTCGAGTGATATTTATGATTCCGATCGCATCGAATTTGATAAAGAAATATTACGCAGATATTACAACAACAACGGTTTTGCCGATTTTTCAACCATATCAGCTTTAGCACAAATCAATCGCAATAAAGATAGTTTTTTTATTACTTTTCTTGTTGAAGAGGGTATAAAATACAAGGTTGGAGAAATAACGATCGATAATCATGTTGAAAAATTCGATCCGGAAATTTTATATAAAAATATTACCTTCAAAACTGGGCAAATTTATAACGCCGAAATGATTGAAAAAACTATCGACAAAATGATTGAAACGATGTCGGAAAAATCTTACGCCTTCGCTAATATAGAGCCCATTCTTAAACGCAATCGCGATAAAAAAACCATCGACATTGAATTTGTAATTAACGAAACTCCCCGAATATTTATCGATCAAATAAGAATATTTGGCAACACTCGAACCATCGATGAAGTAATTCGTCGTGAACTTAGAATCAGAGAGGGCGATCCTTATAACATAAACAAAATAAATCGTTCAAAACAAAGAATTGAAAATTTAGGTTTTTTTGAAAAAGTAGAATTCAATACCAAAAGAATTGGTGATAGCGACAAAATTGATTTAGAGATTATCGTTAAAGAAAAAAGAACTGGAGAACTTAGTCTCGGCATTGGCTATTCAACCATCGATCGCGCCAATATTAACGCCGGAATTCGCGAAAATAATCTCTTTGGAACTGGTAGAAAAATTGGTCTCAATGTGCAAAAATCATATACTGCGTTAAGTGCCCAACTTAACTACACAAAACCTTATTTTCTTGGCAGACCAATCGATGCAGGTTTTGAAATTTTTAGATTAAATTCAACCAAAAGAAGCGGTCGAATTTATGAATCAAATAGCTCTGGCATTAAACTTAACGCCGATTACGGCATTACAGAATTCATGAGTCATTTGGTTTCTTATTCTTACAACAATCAAAACATTGGCAACATCACTCAGGGCGCTTCTTTAGCGACTCAATCTTTGCAAGGAAATTATATTTATTCCACGATCGAGCAATCAATAACTTTCGACAAAACCAATAATCGCTTTAATCCAAAAAAAGGATATTTTATTTCTCTTTCTCAGGCATACACTGGCTTAGGTGGAAACATCAGAAATCTTAAGCACGAAGGTAACGCTGGATATTTTATTCCAACTTTTAACAATGATTTTATATTAAAATTTTTAGCTCGAGGTGGCGTTATTGATGGCGTCAAAGAAGATGTCAATATTCAAAATAATTTCTTTGTTGGCGGTAATAATTTTAGAGGATTTCAATTTCGAGGAATCGGACCAAGAACGCAATCAGGAGAATCGGTTGGTGGAAAAATATATTACATAGGAACCACAGAATTTACATTTCCCCTCGGACTTCCCAGAGAATTAGGCATTAATGGTGCTTTATTTTTTGATAATGGTGTCTTGAAAAGCGTTGATAGCTCAATCAGAAATTCGAGCGTCATAATTGACACTGGCAAAATTCGCTCCTCGGCTGGAGTTAGCATTTCTTGGTCTTCGCCCGTAGGTCCGATTCGACTCGATTTCGCCAAAATTCTTCGCCAGCAATATTACGACAAAAGTCAAACTTTTAATTTTGCTTTGGGTACAAATTTTTAAAATAATTTATATTGATTTGTCAATTTATTGTTGCGACAATTAATATTAGATAAAAACTTATTAAACTAAACCATCAAAAAATGATCCGCATTTTCAAATTACCACAATATTCGCAAATTAAAGTTTCTTCATTGCAAGAAATAACAGATTTAATTGAAATCAGAAATGATATTTCGTGGGTTGATTTACAAGACCCGACGGCCTCCGAAATCAAAGAAATCGAAGAATTTTTTGGCATAACTTTTCCAACGAGACAACAACAAGAAGAAATCGAAACTTCATCGCGTTATCTTGAAAATTCTGGCATTATAAAAATCAACTCGACCTTCGTCAACATCGTTCCAAATACTAGCAATCTCGAAGAACACGAAATGTCTTTTATTTTAACCGAAAAAACTCTTTTTACTTTGCGTTTTTTCGATAGTCGCGTAATTTCCGAAACTGTCAAAAAAATCAAGCAATTTCCAATGATTTTCGCTAATGCTTCTAAAATTTTCGTTGCCATTCTAGAAGCTAGAACCGATTTCGATGCCGATCTCATGGAATCAGTTTCAAAATATGTTGCCGAGATTAGTAAAAAAATAAATTATGATAACAAGCTCGACGAAAAACTTTTACTAAAAATTAATGAAAATCAAGATTTAACAATGTCTTTAAGAGAGGCGCTTTTTGATAAACAAAGAGTTCTTTCCTCGCTTTTACGCAACGAAGATTTGATGCTTGACAGCTACAACCGCCTTAGAATTATCATCAAAGACATCAACTCCTTAATCGAACATGCTAATTTTAATTTTACCCGATTAGAATATTTACAAAACAGCTTTTTGGGTTTGTTAAATATCGAACAAAACAAAGTAATCAAAACCTTCACGGTGGTTTCGTTAGTTTTCATGCCACCAACTTTAATTGCCAGCATTTACGGCATGAATTTTCACTTAATGCCTGAACTCGCTTCGGAATTTGGATATCCAATCGCATTATGCTTAATGTTAATTTCTTCAATCATTCCGCTCGCAATTTTTAAACGCAAAAAGTGGCTTTGAAATAGTTAAATAAATGCTTCATCTTTTTTTCAAAAAAATTCGTGATGAGATTTTAATTATGCCGAATTTTAAATCGATCTAATTATAAGGATACACCGTTCCTTCTAGCTTTGTTGTGTAAACAGTTCCAACAAGCCCATATTTCCAAGATTCAGTGATTTTAATATTAGTTAAATAATTATCACCCGCTTGAGCACGAAGAAGTTGAAATGCACGCTCGTGACGATCGTTAATATTGATTGGAATAAACAAAAGCAACTGGAATCCACTTGTAGTAGCAGAAATATCTCTGCCTCTAGAAAAATCAACGGATTTTACATTAAAATTTCGATCAGAATTTCCAAGTTTAATTGGAATTCCTGAGCATGAAGAAAGAATAAAAAATGCCAAAATAGCTAATTTAAAAATGCTTTGATTTAATATTTTCATTATCTAACCTCTTTAATTGCTTCACCGGAAATTGTAACCTTTCTAGCGGTGCCTATTAACCACCAATACCAATCTTCTTTGTAAGTAATATTGATCAAAGAAGTTGTTCCTGGAATTTTTGTTAAAGCATCTAAATATGCTCTTTGGGTGCGAGAATTCAAGCCCATGGGAATGAAATAGTACGCGGTAGAAATAACTCCGTGAGAACCGGTTGCGGTTCCCGATACTTGCCCCAATTTTTTGTATTTAGCGGGCGGAGTGGTAAATATAATTTGGGATTCGGAAGCACAACTAGCCAAAGAAAGCCCCAAAATCGCAAACAAAATGTTTTTGAAATTTTTTGATGTAAAAATCATTTTAATTATTAATTATGATTAAATTAGTTAAAATAAATAACTTTTTGCGATAATAAAAATATTTAAATAACAATCAACAAATTTTTTATTTAAAAAGATTTTTGATAAATCTCTAAAGTTTTTTGTTTTAAATCCACCAAATTTCCGTCATTATAAATTACAAAATCGGCTTTTTTTATTCGCTCATCGTCGCTAATTTGTTTATTTTTTAGCATCAAAAATTTATTTTTTAATTCGTTTGTTAAGTCGTGATTAGAATTTTTTAAATCAGCAATTGATCTTTGAATATAGCGGTCTTGACGCGTTTTTTCATCGGCAATAATGGCAATAATTTTATCAGTTTTATATTGATTTGACTCAAGTAAAAGCGGAATATTTATCACTACAAGATTGGCTTTTTTTTGCAAATTTTTTGCTAAAAAATTTTGATAAATTTCACGAATTTCGGGGTGAATAATTTTTTCTAAAACAGTAATTTTTGTTGGATTTTTTGAAATTAGTGAACTCAAAATTTTACGATCAATAATTTTTCCATCGAAAGTTTCTGGGAAATTTTTAGCGACTAATTCAATAATTTTTTGATTTTGTAAATATAGATTATGAACTACAGCGTCAGCGTCGAAAACCTCAATTCCTAATTCAGAAAATATATTGGCGACAGCATTTTTACCCGAAGCAATTCCACCGCTTAAACCAATAATTTTCATATTATTTTTATTGCAATTCATGCGGAATTTTGATGTTACAAAAATTGAGTTTTTCGCGTAAATTATTTTTCATTTTCTCAAGATTTTGTGGCGAATTTGCTTCGCATCGTGCTACCAAAACTGATTGAGTATTTGAAGCGCGAATCAGCCACCAGCCCTCAGAACTCTCGGCTCGAATGCCATCGATATCAACAAATTTTTCATTATTTTTGTGTAATAAATTTTTTAAATCTTCAATGATGGCGAATTTTTTTTCTTCGGAAGTTTCGATTCTAATTTCGGCGGTTGAAAAAGTTTTTGGTAATTCTTTTCGCATTTGCGATAAGCTTTGCGAAGAGTTCGCCATAATATTAATTAAACGAATCGAGGCATAAAGTGCATCGTCAAAACCATAATATTTATCGGCAAAGAAAATATGCCCCGACATCTCGCCGGCAAGGCTTGCACTTAATTCTTTCATTTTAGCTTTAATGAGCGAATGCCCGGTTTTCCACATCACCGCTTCGCCTCCCGCTTTGGTAATTTCGGCAAATAAGGAACCGCTGGCTTTAACATCGGCGATAATTGTGGCACCGCGTTTTTTTGCTAAAATTTCGCGAGCGAAAAAAATTAATAATTGATCGCCCCAAATTATTTCGCCCTCGCCGTCAACTACGCCAATTCTGTCGCCATCGCCATCAAAAGCGATACCAAAATCGCATTTTTGCTCCTTCACAACCGCGATTAAATCTTTTAAATTTTTGGCCTCGGTTGGATCGGGATGATGATTCGGGAAATCGCCATCGATTTCGTTAAAAAGTAAAATATGTTCTCCATAAATTCTTTGCGACAATGCGGTCATGATTGCTCCCGCCGAGCCATTGCCAGCGTCCCAAGCGATTTTCAATTTTTTTACTTCTTCAAAATTTTCAACCTCATTGAGCAAGCCACTTTCACTTTGCTCTAATTCACAATCGCTAAGCAAACGCTTTAAATATTTTTCGCGAATATCAAATTCTGCAAGCGAACCTTCGGCATTTACAAAATCTTGCTTTTCGAGAATTTTGGCTAATCCCAAAATATCAGCACCGTGAAAATTTTGATTTTTTATCATCATTTTAAAACCATTATGGTCCTTAGGGTTGTGCGACCCCGTCACCATAATTCCCGCATCAAGATTTAATTCATAAACTGAAAAATAAAGCATCGGCGTTGGACCCAAACCAATATCGATAACCTCAATGCCACTTTCGCATAAACCTTGAATCAACCGCTCTTTAAGAATTGGCGAACTATAACGCCCATCACACCCTACCGCCATTTTATTTTTTTTATTTTGGTGTAGAATTTTTGCAAAACAACGCCCAACAAAATAAGCATCATTATCGAAAAGCGTTTGATTATAAATGCCCCTGATATCATATGCACGAAGGATTGAAGAATGAAATTTGTGACTCATAAATTAAGTAATTTTTCCATTAATTGGCGAAGATGGCGAAGCGAAATTTTTCTTTTCCATTCTTCCCGCTAAAAAAGCCAACCTGCCCGCCTCAACCGCTAATTTCATGGCTTGAGCCATCAAAATTGGATTTTTAGCTTTGGCAATTGCCGTGTTCATCAAAACGCCGTCACAACCTAATTCCATGGCGATTGAAGCGTCAGAAGCCGTCCCGACTCCAGCATCGACTAAAACCGGAACTTTTGCTTGTTCAATAATAAATTGAATATTTAGCGGATTTTGAATGCCAAGCCCCGAACCAATTGGTGCGGCGAGAGGCATAATGGCACAACAGCCAATATCTTCAAGCTCTTTGGCAATGATTGGATCATCGGAAGTATAAACCATCACATCAAAACCCTCTTTAATCAAGAGTTCCGAGGCCTTGATGGTTTGAATAACATTGGGATAAAGTGTTTTTTCATCGGCCAAAACTTCGAGTTTGACCAAATTCCAACCCCCCGCTTGACGAGCCAAGCGCAGGGTTCGAACCGCATCTTCGGCACTAAAACAACCAGCGGTATTTGGCAAATAAGTATATTTTTGTGGGCTTAAAAAATCTTGCAACATCGCCTCACCTTTTTTCTCAATATTAACGCGACGAAGTGCCACCGTAACTATTTCAGCACCCGAAGCCTCAACGGCTCGCGCCGTTTCTTGAAAATCTTGATATTTGCCAGTTCCGACTAATAATCTTGAATGAAATTTCTTACCAGCAATTTCAAAAAAATCATTTTCTAAATTCATAAAAATATTATATTAAACCGAATTGCGAAGGAAAAAGATATATTATAATCCAAACGAATGGAGCCACGAGTATCATGCCGTCAAGGCGATCTAAAACGCCACCATGTCCTGGGATAATATCACCCGAATCCTTCACTCCAAAAATTCTTTTAAATTTTGATTCAACTAGATCGCTGATTTGTTCAACAATTGAAATTAAAACGCTGATTATTAAGAAAAAAATTATACTTCCCGGAAAAATTATTGCTGAAATTGCACCAATTCCCAAACTTGCGAGCACTCCGCCAATCAATCCCGACCATGTTTTGTTGGGGCTAATCGTTGGTGCAATTTTAGTGCCACCCAAAGATTTTCCAGCGAAAAATGCAAAAATATCAGTCGCCCAAATTATCGCAAACATCCAAAATAAAATTTCATCATCAAGAATGCGAATTGAAACCGCGCAATAAAGAGGAATAGAAATGTAAAGAAAACCAATCAAGCGCCACTTTTTTTTGTCGGGCATTTTTCGTGACATTTCCGACCATTCAAACGCCATCAAAACCGCCACCACGATCACTAAAAAGATAAATAATTTTTGCGAAACAAAGATTGCGAATAATGCGATTGGAATCATCACCAAAGAACTTATAATTCTTTTTTGTGTATTGTCGGAAGGATCAAGATAGTGAACATGTGCCACCAATTTATTGAACATTAATAAAGTAAAATTATAAACCAAAATCGGTAATTTTAATAATTTTAAAATTTTATCTTTTGCCATATCGTCTCTCTCTTTTGTTAAAATTATCAATTGCTTTAAGCAATTCGGATTTATTAAATTCTGGCCAAAATTTTTCACTAAAATAAAGCTCAGTGTAAGCAATTTGCCACAATAAAAAATTGCTAATTCGTAAGTCTCCCGCAGTTCTGATTAACAAATCTGGATCGGGAATTTCTGGATGATAAAGATTTTTTTTGAATAAATCTTCATTGATATTATCGATGATAATTTCTTGATTTTTAACCGCAACAGCAATTTTCTTGGTTGCATCAACAATTTCTTGACGAGCACCATAAGAAAACGCGACATTAAGTGTAAGTTTGGTATTATTTTTTGATAATTCTTCAACTTGTTCAATTTTATTTTTTAATCGCTCATCAATATTATCTAAGTTTCCCGACACGATAATTTTAATTCCGCGCTTCATTAATTCTGAAGATTCCTTGGAAAGATATTCGTAAAGCAAATCCATTAAATATTTAACTTCTTCTTGCGGGCGATTCCAATTCTCCGAAGAAAAAGCGTAAATTGTTAAATATTTTACGCCAATTTCAATGCAATTATCGGTAATTTTTTGGACATTATCGGCGCCCATTTTATGTCCAATTTTGATTGGCAAAGATTTGCTTTTGGCGAAGCGAGCATTGCCATCCATAATGATGGCAATGTGTTCGGGAATTTTAGCCAAAGAATTTATTGATGTTTTTTTTGAAAAAAAATTTCTCACTAAAATTAAATTTTCATTAAATCTTTTTCTTTAACTTCAACCATTTGATCAACTTTAACAACAAATTCATCGGTGATTTTTTGAACAATATCGCCAAAGCCATGAGCCTGATCTTTTGAAAAATCTTTTTCGTTTTTCTTAAAATCATCAAGAACATCGCGACGAATATTGCGAAGTGCAATTTTTTTATCTTCGCCATATTTTTTTGCCAGTTTTACTAGATCACGGCGACGCTCTTCGCTAAGTTTCGGAATAGAAATTCTGAGCAAAGTGCCATCAACCGCAGGGTTAAAACCCAAATTTGAATTAGTAATCGCCTTCTCAACCGCTCTAACATTTTCACGATCCCAAACTTGAATTGAAAGCGTTGTAGCTTCCGGCACCGAAACATTCGCCAATTGCGAAATCGGCATGAATTGTCCATAAACTTCGACACGGATTGTATCGAGTAAATTAGGGCTGGCACGACCAGTTGAAATACTATCAAGATCTCTCTTCAAAGATGCGAGAGTGTCTTCCATTTTTTTGCGAGTTTTATCGGCTAATTGATTTATCATAATTTAAAAATTTAATTGATTATTGTGAATTTTCCTTTGCCCAAAATAACTTCTTGCAAAGCATTTTGCTCTTTGATTGAGAAAACTATAATTGGCAATTTATTATCTTTGGCGAGCGTTATGGCAGTTTGATCCATAACTCTTAAATCTTGTTTAATAACATCGATATATTTGAGTTTTTCGTAGCGAGTGGCATTTTTATCTAGCTTCGGATCGGCTGAATAAACGCCATCAACTTGCGTGCCTTTTAAAATAACATCGCAATTCATTTCAACGGCACGAAGCACCGCCGCCGTATCAGTGGTGAAGAATGGATTGCCCGTCCCCGCCGCAAAAATAACAATGCGTTTTTTTTCGAGATGTCGAGCCGCGCGTCTTTTCAAATAAGGCTCGCACACATTATTCATCGGGATTGCCGACAACATTCGCGTTTCAAGATTATGTTTTTCGAGGGCACTTTGTAAGGCGAGGCCGTTAATGCAAGTGGCAAGCATGCCCATGTAATCCGCGGTGACTCGCTCCATCCCTTCCGCGGCCTTGGAAACGCCACGAAAAATATTGCCTCCGCCAACAACAACGCTAATTTCGCAACCCAATTCATGGGCAGAAATAATTTGTTGGCAAATTTTTTGAATGGCTTTGATGTCGTGACCAAATTGTTGATCGCCCATCATCGCTTCACCCGAGACCTTGAAGAGTATTCTTTTAAATTTTAATTGTGACTTCATGTGGATTTTAAAACTATGGATTAAAGCTAAAACTTAAAAACAAATTGAAATTGATTAATTTTTAAAAATCAAATTTAAATTCTAATTTATTTTTTTTAAAATGAACTATGTTTTTTAAAAAAAATTTAACAAAGTGATTTTTTTATAAATTGATTTATCGAATAAATTTTTAAAAATACAATCAAAAAAATATTTAATTTTGCATAATTTTACTAAATAATTCCGCCGGCAAACTTCCGCCCGTAATTTTTTGTGTTGGCGAATTATCGTCATTGCCAATCCAAATTCCAACAATTTTTTCATCATCAAAACCTACAAACCAAGCATCGCGAAAGTTTTGACTGGTTCCGGTTTTGCCATAAATTTCAGAATTTACATTCGCAATTTTACCAGTGCCACTTTCAACCACTTCCCTCAAAGCAATTTTTATCGCCTCAATTGCTGATGCAGAAAAAACTTTTGGTAATTTTGCATTAGTTTTTTGATATAAAATTTCGTCATTTTGATTGCTAATTTGCGAAATTACATAAGGAATTACGGGCGTTCCGTCATTGGCAATCGTGGCGTAAGCGCTAGTAAGTTCAAAAAGCGAAACTTGCGAAGTGCCCAAGGAAATCGTTAAATCGTGTTCATCAATTTTGGAAGTAATTCCACTTAATCTTGCGGTTTGCGCAATTTTTTTAGCGCCAACCAGCTTAGAAAGCTGAACCGCCACCGAATTTGAAGAATTTGCGAACGCTCTTTTTAAAGTAATTTCACCTAAAAAACGGCTTTCGTAATTATCGGGAAGCCAATTACTCACTCTAACTCTCTTATCCTCAAAAACATCGTCAATTTTATAACCATTTTGAAAAGCACTAAGATAAAGAAAAGTTTTGAACGCCGAGCCGGCTTGCCGTTTTGCCAAAATTGCTCGATTAAATTGCGATTGTTGATAATTATTGCCACCCGACAGTGCCAAAACCGCTCCGCTCTTATCCATAACCACCACCGCAATTTGTGCGTTCAATAATTTTTCGGCATTATTTTTGGTAAATTTATTTAAAATTTCTTCCAAATTATTTTGTAATTTTTCATTTAAAGTTGTGGTAATTTTAAGAATTTTATCTTGAAAATTTTCTTTATTTATAAACTCAAAAATTTGTTGATAAGCGTAATCGGCGAAATAAAAACGCTGTCCAAAATCTTCACGAAAAAAATCTTCTTTTTCATCATCATTGGCAAAATTTTTATCCAAATAACCGCATTCTTGCATCGCTTTTAAGACAGTCCTGGTGCGTCTCTTGGCGAGTTCAGGATTATTTTTTGGCGAAATTTTTGACGGCGCTTTTAACAATCCCGCAAGCAATGCCGATTCTTGAATATTTAATTGAGCCACTTCCTTATTAAAATATTGTTTGGAAGCGTTGCCAATGCCGTAATTATTTGATCCGAAATAAGCGCGATTTAAATAAAAAGTTAAAATTTGTTCTTTGCTAAAATTTTTTTCAAGTTGAAGAGCGAGTAAGGCTTCTTGCACTTTGCGTCGAAAAGTTTTTTCGGGTTTTAAAAATAATAATTTTGCCAATTGTTGCGTAATCGTGCTACCGCCCTGCACTATTTTGCCAGCTTGTTTATTAACAAAATAGGCGCGAATAATCGCCAAATAATCGATTCCGCCATGCGAAAAAAATTTACGATCTTCGGTCGCGATCACTGCATTTACAAGGTTAGTCGGCAATTCATAATAACTCACTTCGCTTTGATAAATCTCGCTACGATTGATAATTAAATTTTGATTGTCATAGTTTAGACGCACAATTTGTTTAGAATTTTGATTTTCTAAATCATTAAGACTGGGCATGCCGATGCAATAATAAGTAGCAATCGCACCCAAAGTTAAAACTAATAAAATTGTCAAAAAAATAATAATTTTGGCAATTATTTTAAAACTAATTTTCGTCATAAAAATGAAAAATAAATCGAATCCACAAAAATTTATTTATAAAAATGATAAAATATTAAATCATCACGAAGCCTTGATAAGCATTGATGAAAGAGGTTTTTTATTTGGTGACGGCTTGTTTGAAACTTGTCGATTTATTAATAAAAAAATCATAAATTTTGAAGCTCATTTAGCAAGAATAAAAATTGGTTTATTAAATTTAAAACTAGACTTCGATATTCAAAACATTGAAATAAAATGTTATAATCTAATAGAAAAAAATAATTTACAAGATGGAATAATTCGTATTTCGATAAGTCGCGGAATCGGCTCGAAAGGTTATTTGCCAACTAATGAAACTCCAAATTTGTTGATTATTCAAACCAAAGAATTGCCAAACCCGCCAAAAAATAAAAATTTGATAATTTGCGATATTAATCCACCACCTTTCAAATTCAAGTCCGCCAACGCTTTGCCATATGTTTTAGCAAAAATTTTTGCCGAAGAAAATAATTATTTCGATGCAATTATGCTTGATGAAAAAGGTTATATTTGCGAAACATCTTCGGCAAATATTTTTTGGATAAAAAATGAAATTATTTATACTTCAAGCAATGATTGCGATATGGTTCGAGGCACAATACGCGAGGCTTTGCTTGAGTTAAAAGATTTAAAAATTAAATGCGGAAAATTTAAAATTTCTGCTTTAAAAAATGCCGATGAAGTTTTTATAACCAATTCAACTTTATTAATTTTGCCGATTGATAAAATCGCATTTAGAAACAAAAAGGTTAACAATGAAACAAAATATAAAAAAATACTTGTTAAAAAAGTTATAAAGCTATTAAAAATAAGACTTGGTTTAATTTAAACAAATTTTTATTAGATGTTTTTGGAAAAAAAATACATTAAAAAAATTAACAAAAACGCTTTTTCGATTATCGAAATATCAGTGGTTTTATTGATTATTTCGGTGATGGTTGCTGGTATCGCCACTGGTCGCTCGATGATTACAAAATCAAGGCTTACCAACGCTAAATCACTTACGCAAAAATCCGTTATTAACGAAATGGGCAATGATTTAATCGCATGGTATGAAACTTCACTCGAAAGTAGTTTTCTTCCAAGCGAAGCAAAAACCGACGGTTCATTAATAACTGTTTGGAAGGATTCCAATAAAAGTGCGATTACCAAAAATGATGCTAAAATTGGAGTTTCGCCAACATTAGTTCAAAATGTTTTTTATAATTCAATTCCTGGATTGAGATTTACGGGCACTCAATATTTAAATTTTAACGGATCAAAATTTGCTAAAAATTCTTACACGGTTTTTGTGGTTGAGCAGAGGAG
>CAJBXX010000112.1 GCA_903959715.1 uncultured Alphaproteobacteria bacterium
AATGAGCGAAGCGAAGCAATCCCCGTCGTGAATCTTTTTCGAAGAAAAAGATGAGGCGTTTTTTCCGAAAAATACCCCCTATTTCCTCTAAATTCACGAAGCAAATTTAATTTATCAAAATACTAATTTTAGCCTTCTCGAGACTTTTAGAAATAAAGTCCTCCACGGCTTTTTTGGCAAGATTTTGCGCCAAAGCAATTTTGGCTTTTTCGTAAGGCAAAATTTCGGCAGGTCTCGTATCGCCAAGTTTAATAATCAACCATTTATTATTGGTAAAAAATGGTTTGGAAATTTGATTTTTTTGCAATGTTTTTACTTCTTTTAAGATATCATTTGGAAGAGCATCCTCAACGACGAAACCAAGATCACCGCCATTTTTAGCGGTTTCTTTATCGATGGATTTTCTTTTTGCTTGAGCAAAAAAATTGTTAGGAAATTTAATCAAATTTTGATGAATTATTTCGGCTTCTTTGGCATTTTTCACCGCAATATAACTAATTCTAATATCTTTTTTGCCTTTTAATTTGGCGACAATTTCATCGTAATTTTTCTTAACATTTTTTTCGTCGGAAGCATCTTTTATCAAGGCGTAAACCAGTTTTTGTTTTAGCAATTCTGACTCAAAATTTTTTAAAGCTTCTTGATAATCTTCATCTTTATGGAGCCTTCTTTTTTTCGCCTCTTTGGAAGCGATTTCTTTGATAACAAATTCTTTGATGATGAGTTCTTTTTGTTCGGCATTGAGTTTTTCAAAAGTAACACCTTTAAGTTTTTCGTTTTTTTCTTTGATTTTTTCGAGCTCAAGATTGAAATCTTTGAGCGTAACCTGCCCACCTTTATAAGTTGCAATTATGATTTTCGATTGGTCGCTTGAACCTTTATTATCAATATTGCTCGCACTTTTTGAACCAGAATTATTTTGACAAGAATTTAAGAAAATAATCAATGGCAAAAGCGTTAAAAATTTTTTTAAATTATTGAGTGGCATAATTTTTTTTGTCATAATTTAAATTAATTTGTTGGTGTTAACCAAGATTTTTTTGATATCGTAATTTGGTTATTTTAATAAATAAAAAAAATAAATAAACTATTTTTTAACAAGAGTTTCAAATATTTTAAAAATTTTTTAATAATAATACAATTTTGCCAAAATCGATTATTTTTTTTCAATTAATTTTGTCATTTTATCGAAGTCCGATTCGTAATTTTTTAATTGTTTTCTTTACGAATTTTATATTGATCTGAAGTGCTAAATAATTTTTATGCTTTCGGTCTTATCACTCTCCCATTGAGGGCTTACAAACCTACATTTAGTAAAAAAAACTCGTCAAACTTACGGGCTCATCACTCTCCCCTTGGGGGCTCTTCGCGTTTAAAAAATAGCCTAAACGGCTATTTTTAGCGAAGAGGGGCGATAAAATCGCAACGGTAGTTGCACATCGGGAGCCGTGAGGGGTTAAAAACTTAGAACGCTAAAGGTTTTGATGTTACGAGAAAAGTTAAAACAAAAAAAATTCCAACAAGACAATTTCTTGATTTTGTTTCTTACCCCCTCCCAAAATTTTCTTGCAGAAAATTTTACCCTCCCGCAAGGTGAGGGTGATGACCCCGTAAGCTTGACGAGTATATTTTCGTAAAGTTTGGGGGTGTAAGCCTCTCACCCCTAAACCCTTCTCCGCTTTTAGGGGTGTAAGCCTCTTACCCCAAACCTCTCTCCGCTTTTATGGGTTTATATCCTAAAATTTTAAGAACACTCGAAAGACTTCATGCTCCAGCTCGGTCTAATCACCCTCCCCTTGCGGGAGGGTAAAATTTTCTGCAAGAAAATTTTGGGAGGGGGTTAAGTTAAAGTAAATCAAGAAATTACCAT
>CAJBXX010000113.1 GCA_903959715.1 uncultured Alphaproteobacteria bacterium
GCAAAGAATTGTTAAATGATGCATTCCAAAAGCAAATTCACCGCTCATTGCCGAATCAAGAGCTTCATCGATAGCTTGAATTTGAGAAGTTGCCACATCTTCCGATTGAGTAAGTCTTCTTTGTTGCAATTGCATCGAGCTAATCGCAATCGCTCTATCGATAAATGAAAATGATTGACTTATAATTAATTCAAACGGCATATGCATAAAGCCATCCAATATGCCAGAATGAGTTGCAGGTCTATATTCTTTTACCGAAACCAATCCCGCATATTTTATGCCCGCTAAAGTATGAATTTCGATTGATTTATTGCCAAAATAAATTTTATTAAGAGGCAAATGATGAGCTATATCTCCAAGCGGAATCAACATTGGTTGAGAATTTCCACAATTAACAATTCTCGCTAAAAATTCCAATATTTCTGAAAAAAATCCATTTTCCGATTCTTTAATTTCAAGCAATTCGGCACTATAATTCGCAAATCCAGCCAATATTCTTTCCGTCATCTCTTCAACATCTTCAAAAGCATCTTTCATGAATCCTTCCCAAGATTTTTTATCGGCTTGATGTTGAATTTTTGTTACCATATTTTGAATTCCGGAAATACCGCCACTATTCAAGCCCCGAATTATTGTAAAATAATGCTCATTTACGAAGCACTCAGCGTCCGAATGTTTTTTCTTCCACGCTTCATTTAAATCTTCACTAAAACCTTCGGGCATCGTGCCCTCAGGAAAACCTTTTTCTTTGCGTCTAAATGTGTGAAAATATAAAGAAAAATTTCCCGATGACATGCTTTTTAAAAGATTATTTCTTCCTCTTTTTTTTATATCTATATCAATGTCATCAGCGGTTTCAAATGAATATCCTTTAATTTTTATAACCCTTACGAGTTTTTCATCATGCGTTAATATTGTATTAAAATTCCAATGGCATTTATATGGAATAAAATGCGCCATCGAGACTTCTGAATTAGTTAAATTATGCTTTTTAGATTTAACAGTTGAAAAACGCATTTTGTATTATTTATTTTTTATAACTAACATTATTTTTGTTTAAAATAATTAATAATGCAATCGCCGGAATTGCCAATAATCCAGAAAAAATGAAAAAATTTACCCAACCAAAACTGCTCGCATAAAATCCCGAAAATGAAGATAGGGCACTGCGAGAGATCGAAGATATCGACGAAAATAAAGCATATTGAGTTGAGCTAAATTTTAAATTACAAATGCTACTTAAATATCCAACAAAAATTACATCTCCGATGCCACCACAAAAATTTTCTATAAAAACCACCGCATATAAAGAGCTCAAACTTTTATCGGTAGTGGCAAGATAAATAAATGAAAGATTTGAAAGAGCTTGCAGAATAGTTGCCAACCAAAGTGCTCGATGAATTCCAATTTTTTTTGAAATTATTCCTCCCGCGTAAACTCCAACAAGGATCGCAAAGAGCCCAAAAGTTTTTAATATTGTTGCAATTTCGGTTTTGGTATAACCAATTTCTAATAAAAATGGCAAGGTTAAATTTCCCACAAAAGCGTCGGCAAGTTTAAATAAAATTATGAAAATCAAAATCGTGACCCAATTTTTTCTTGTCGAAAAATTTTTAAGCGGAAGAATGATAAATTTAACAAACCAAATTTTAAAATGATATTTACGAGGATGCCAATTTACTCGACTTTCTTTGGCAAAAAAAGTTGCAATAATGCAAAACAACATAAAACCCGACATCAAAAAATACACCAAATCCCATCTAATTTTATCCGACAAAGCCAAGGCTAGAGAGCCTGAAATCAACATGCCAACTCGATATCCATAAATATAAAATCCTGACGCTAAGGCTTGTTCTTCTTTTTTTATCAATTCAATTCTATATCCATCGATTACAATATCTTGGGTCGCGGAAACGCACGCGACTAAAAATGATAAAATTACTATTCCTTTTAGCGAAGCCATTTCGCCAAATATTCCCAAAGAAAAAATTAATGTTGCCAACAAAATTTGGGTAAAAATTATCCAAGAACGACGATTGCCAAATCTTTTTGTAAGGTAAGGCACCGCCATTGAATCAACTATCGGAGCGACAAATATTTTCAAAGAATATGGTAAACTTACGAGCGATAAAAAACCAACAACTTGGATATCAAAACCCTTGTCAAATAATAAGGCTTTAAGCGTTGATAATATTAGGGTTATCGGTATTCCCGAACTTATTCCAAGAAAGAAAATTATTAAAAAATTCTTTTTATTATTTGACAACATTTGGTAATTTAAAAATTTATTTTCTAAAGTTAATTAATTTTTCTTGTAAAAAAGAATTAAATGCAACATTTTTATAATATTAATTTTAAACAAAGCAATTTTAAACAACAAAATAAAATGATTGATCACAAAAATTCTTCCACAATTTATGGAACTACAATTTTATCGGTTCGCAAAAATAATCAAGTGGCGATAGCTGGAGATGGACAAGTTTCTCTTGGTTCGACCGTTCTTAAATCAAACGCTAAAAAAATTCGTTTTTTAGGCGATGGATCAATCATTGGCGGTTTTGCTGGCGCCACCGCTGACGCCTTTACTTTATTCGAAAGATTAGAGGGAAAACTTGAACAATATCCCAATCAATTAATGCGTTCTTGCGTAGAATTAGCAAAAGATTGGAGAACCGACAAATATTTGCGACGACTCGAAGCGATGATGATTGTTGTTGATAAAAATATTTCTTTAGTTTTAACTGGAAATGGCGATGTTCTTGAGCCCGAAGACGGCATAATCGGCATTGGCTCGGGTGGAAACTACGCTTTATCAGCGGCTCGCGCCTTGATTGACTTTGATTTAAGTGCCGAAGAAATTTGTGCAAGATCAATGAAAATCGCTGCCAAATTATGTGTTTACACCAACGATAATGTTATTATCGAAAAATTTTAATTTTATTTTTAATTAAATGAAAATTTTAAAATTACTTTTTTTAATAATTGCTTTAAACCTATATTCATCAAGGGCTTACGCTACTTTAAACATCACGATTAAAGATGAAAATTTATCAAAAACTAAAATTTTATTTATTGGCTTTGAATCAAATAATTTTTCTCTAAATAACGAAGCAAAACAAATTTTACAAAAAATAATTTATAATTTAAAAACCACAAATCTTGTTGAGCCTCTAGCACAAAATCAAATTCCTCAAATCTCAATTTCTCCGCCAATTAATGAAGCAAATTCTAGTACTGCGGGAAATATAAATCAAAACACTTCGCAATCCGCAGATTTTATCGACATCAATGCCATTCCCGATTTTGATAAATATTATAATTCCGGAATCGAGGGCTTGGTTATGGCACAGTTCAGCTATGACGCCATTGGCAATCTCGAAACCCGAGTCCGCATGTGGGATGTGCTCGATCGCAAACAAACTTTTGGAAAATTTTATTCTTCGGCTCCAGAAAATTATCGCAAAACCGCCAATTTACTTTCCGACGAAATTTATAAATCTATAACAGGTGAAGCTTTGGGATACTTTAATTCACAAATAGTTTATACTTCGGAAACCGGCACTTATCGCAAAAGAATTAAAAAAATTACCACGATTGATTTTGATGGCGAAAATTATAAAAATCTTACCGATGGTGCGGAAATGGTTTTAACACCAATATTTTCAAAACGACGCGACGAAATTTATTATTTACGATATTTTCAAGGGCGACCACAAATTTTTTTACTAAATACAAAAACCCTGAGAAGCCAAAAGGTTGGCGGTTTTCGAGGCACAACATTGGCTCCAAATGTTAATCCAAAAACCCCAGATCGCATTTTATTAACAGCGATTGAAGATGGTAATAGCGATATTCACGAATTGAATATTGCTCAAAATTTTGCCAAAAAATTAACTAAATCGCCAGCAATTGATACTACCGCCTCATATTCTCCCGATGGCAATTCTGTGGTTTTTATTTCCGATCGCAATGGCTCTCAACAAATTTATATCATGAATATTGAAAATTTATCACTTACTAAAATTAGCAACGGCGAAGGTTCTTACTCTAAGCCTATGTGGTCACCCGACGGCAAATCAATCGCCTTTACCAAGCAAAAAAATGGTAAATTTTTTATTGGCACCATGAATGTAAATGGCAAAGCCGAGAAATTATTAACTAGCGCTTATTTGGTTGAGGGCGCACGCTGGTCGCCAAGCGGAAGGCATTTGATTTATTCTAAAAAACGCTCTCAATATGGCTTAGAATCAATTCCACGAATTTTTATAATTGATATTTTAACTGGGCATGAAAATGAAATTCAAACCCCTCCAAATGAAGGCGCCACTGATCCAGATTGGTTACAAAATTTTTAATTTAAAAGATGATTTATCGCTATTTTTTCAAAAGATTTTTATTAATTTTTCCAACATTATTTATAATTTTATTATTAAATTTTTTAATTATTCAAACCGCC
>CAJBXX010000114.1 GCA_903959715.1 uncultured Alphaproteobacteria bacterium
AAGCATTCTCAAGATGTTGAAGAGTTTTGTAAAAAAAATAATTATCAAGTTTTAAAAATTTGTGCTCAAGTTGAAGCTGAAGTCGCTTCGCTTGAAACTGAAGATGAAAAAAAGGAATATCTTGAGTCAATCGGTCTCAAGGAAACTGGTTTATCACAAATTATTCGCAACTCATTTTCTTTGCTAAATTTAATTTCATTTTTCACAGTTGGTCCCAAAGAATGCCACGCTTGGATGCTTAAAAAAGGCTCGAGCGCACCTAAGGCAGCCGGCGAAATTCATACTGATTTTGAAAAAGGCTTTATTCGTGCCCGCACAATTGCTTATCAAGATTACATTAATTTTAATGGCGAAGACGGTGCCAAGAATGCTGGTAAATTAAGGGACGAGGGCAGGGATTACATCACTCAAGATGGCGATGTTTTTCATTTTATGTTTAATAATTAAGTCAAAATTATTAAGCATAAATTTTGGGGCATAATTAAAAAAATGGGGTGATGGAAACCTATTTCAAGCCTACAATCATATAGCTTAGCAACAAAATCTTATATTTTTTTTATAAGATATGCTATTATTTGGTTAAAAAAATGATAAAAAAAATGCTTAAAATGTGGTAAATTTTCCGCAGTAAAAAATGGTAACAAAAGAGGAAAAAATAAATTCAGATGCGGATTATGTTTTTACCAATGGGTAGAAAAAAGAGGCAAAAGAATAAACTACTCCAAAGCTTACAAAGACTGGCTTCTTGGCAGAAGAACGCTAGCAGAAATTTGTGATGATTTAGATGTTTCATATCCGAAGTTAAACAAAGAATTTGATAGGTTCGACATGTCCGAAGGCTTGTTAGAAGAGGCTTTGCAAGATTTGAATCGACCGATAAATCTCCTAATCGACGCCACTTTTTTCGGTAGAGAATTCGGTTTTTTAGTTTTTCACGATTGTCAAAAAGTGATTTATCTCAAAGAAATTAAAACTGAATCCATAAAAGATTTTAAAGAAGGCATAAGGGCTTTAAAGCAAGCAAATATAGGCATTCAGAGCATTACGATTGATGGAAAAAGAGGTTATATAAATAACATTAAAAAACTTCTCGGGAACATCCCTATCCAAATGTGCATTTTTCACCAAAAAGCTATCATTCGAAGATATATCACCGACAACCCGCAATCGTTATGTGGCAAGGATTTGAAGGATTTAATGAATCTACTTTGCAAGCCAGAATTCCATCAAGAATTCATCGATAGATTTTATTTTATAAAGGAAAAATATTATTTTTTTCTTCAACAAAGAAATGAGATTGGGGACTACAGATTCAAGAATCTAAGGTCATCTTTTAGATCGATTGAAACCAATTTGCCATTATTATTTACTTATAGCGACTTTGAAAATCTAAAAATTCCTTCAACAAATAATCAACTTGAAGGACTTTTTTCTCATGTCAAAGAGCGAATAAAAATGCATCGTGGATTAGACAAAAATCGGAAGAAAAAAGCGGTCAAATTTTTGCTAAAAAATTTGGGGAAAAAATAGGTTTCCATCACCCCATTTTTTTAATTATGCCATTTTTAATGCTTTTTTTTCCATCAAATTAGCAATCATTCTTGATGCAGTTAAATCATCATCTAGATCTTCTTTATCAAAAAAATGCACCCCTTTTTCTATTAAGAGTTCTACAATTTTATAATCTTTTTTTTTATCCGCAATAAGGCATGCGTAATAAAAAAGTCCTTTAGTGTTTATTTGAGATTCATATTGTAAAGGAACCTTACAATTGATATTTGCCCCTTTATTTATTGCTTCTTGTACCGCAACAAGATCATTGTTTGATATAGCTGATATTAAATCTTGATCAGGATTTAATTTTTTTGAAAGTTCTTCCATTATTATTGTTGATTTTGGATTGCTATTTCCCGCATATAAAGCTTTGGCAAAATCATAAATCGTTAATCCGCTATGTGGATCGGGAGAAGATTTATTTCCATTGAGTTGACTTATCATATTATCAATATTTATATAATTATGGTAAATATCTGCTCCTTTAGTTAATGCCGTTTTTACTTTTTCATGATCATTGCTTCTAATGGCTAAAATTAATTCTTGATCGGGACTACTTTTTTGGTTTTCAAAATAAACAATATTTTTTTTTATAGCATTTTCTTTTTCTCGTGTTTTTTTTTCAGCAAAAGATTTGTTAATCGAAAACGCTTGTAAAAGTTCTTTAAAATTTTCCCCTCCTAAACCTAATACGGCTTGACTTTCATTGTTGAAAATTTGGGGGTCAATGTAAAAAGTATTAAGTAAAGCTTGTGCTGTTTGCTTTTTATCATTTAACAAAGCTAAATGTAAAGCTGTATTGCCACCTCGATATTGTTTATTCCAAAAATCATAAGATATTAATATGGTATCCGCATCTTTCTCGCCATTAAATTGCATATATTCAATTAACAAATCATTCAAATTTTTAATCATTTTTGATGCAGAAGAATCGTCATTACCTAAAATTATAGATTCCAAGTTTACAATATGAAAATCCGCCCCATTTTCTAATGCATTTCTAGCTAGCTCAAGGTCTTTATTTACTATGGCGTAAATTAATTTTTGATTTTCAATTGAATTAGCGATAGTGGGAATTTCAAATCCTCTATCCAACAAAACTTTAATATGCTCATTCAACTTTTCTACACTTAGTAATTCAGGTTTATCAGCTTCGATAAAAGTTCCGTTAGTAAATTTTTGTTGAAGCAAAGTTTGTTTTTCTATAATATCCAAGATTACTTCATTCGGAAGAGGTAAATTTTCTACACTGAGTAATTCAGGCTCAGCATTTTGGAATAAATTTTGCAAGGTTTGTTGATTGGAGGGGTCGGGTAAATTTAAATTTGCATCATCTTGTGTTCTTTCACCAATTTCTTTTGAAATAAATTCTGATATTGCTTTTTCTGCGTCTCGTCCAAGGTTAATAACATCTGAAAGAAATTTACCCAAACCCAAGAAATCATTATTATCTGCTGTTGTGATTGGCGGTGCGGAATCAAAAGGCTGTGCTTGATTCGCGATTTCTTTAAGCTCTGATTTTATAGCTTCATCTCTCACGGCATCAACCGCATTTAACATAAAATCTGACTGAAGAATTTTTTCAATTTCTGGGTTAGATATTTCAATCATAGAATCCGTTTCATATCTTCCCCAAATTTCTTTTAAAATTTTTTTATTATTAGTTTCAGATTTTTTGTCAATTTCACCATCTATGGATTTAAAAAAATCCAAAATTTCTCCATCTTCACATTTGCTCAAATGAAGCTTCAATTCATCAATAATTTCTAATCTCTTCGGTTTTTTTTGCGTCTTACAAAATTCAATTATTTCTTCTAAATAAATTTCTTTTAACTTGTCATTAGCATTATTTTCTTTAATTTTTTTCTCAATTTCTCGATAAGTTTTTACAAAATTTTTATCCTCTTCTTGTGTATTTAATTGTG
>CAJBXX010000115.1 GCA_903959715.1 uncultured Alphaproteobacteria bacterium
AAAAAAATCATAATCAAAATAATAATTTTAGTGATGAATATGATTATGACAAAGAAACGGGTGAAGTTTTCATAAAGCCCTCGGAACCGCAATTAGAGCCAAAATCCCAGATTAATAACACTTTAAACAACAAAGTTAAAAGGGAAGAATTTTATTAATTTATTATTTAACTATGGTCAACAACAAAAAACCAATATCAATAAGATTTAGTGATGAAGAACTAATTATCATAAAAAATAATGCTTCTCTTGCCAATCAATCAATATCGCAATTTATCCGTCAAAAAGTGTTAAATGAAAATAATTCGCCACCGCAAAAAAACGAAAATAATTTTAATTTAATTAAAGCGGTGAGTATCTGTGCGGGCTTCGCCGAGACATTTGTTAAACATCGATTTAACGATGAAGAATATAATGATTTTCAACAAAAAGTTAAAAAAATTTTAGAAATTAACGCAATAAATTCTAACCAAAATTCTTGATTATGTTATCAATCACTAAAATAAAAAACAGTTCTAAAACTACTCAATATTTCGCTAAAGATGATTATTATTCTGGCAATGATTCTAGCCATCTCAAATATAGTTTTTGGCATGGGCAGGGCTCGCAAGAATTAAAATTAGATGAGCATGTTGATTCTAAAATATTTCAAGCAATTCTTGAAGGAAAATTGCCCAATGGCAAAATAATTGGCGTAATGAAAGGAGGTGAATTAATTCACGATGCCGGAAGAGATTTAACATTTTCAGCACCGAAATCGGTTTCAATTATGGCTTTGGTTTTTGAAGATAACAGATTAATCGAAGCACACAACCAAGCGGTTAAAGATACTCTTGATGAAATTGAAAAAAACTTTCTTAAAGTGAGAGTTAAAAAGGCTAACAAGATTTTTATAGAAGATTGTCAAAAAAGCATTTCCGCGGTTTTTAAACATGAATTATCTCGCGATCTTGATCCGCAACTTCATAGCCATGTTGTTATGGCAAATATTGTTAAAGATAAAAATAATAATTGGCGAAGTGCTTATTTTGATGAGATTTATAATAACAAAAAAATTATCGGTGCGATATATCGCTCCTACCTAGCAAAATCAATCAAACAAATTGGTTATGAAATTGAACATAAAGGCCAAAATTGTTATTTTGAAATTAAAGGAATTCCGCCAGAAATCATTGATTTATTTAGCTCGAGATCTAAAAAAATTCGGCAAATTGCCAATGCTAATTCAAGTCAAAAAGAATTAGAAAAAATAACTTTAAAATCGAGAAATAATAAGGTCGTAAGTGAGTATAATCATAATCTAAAACCTCAATGGCAAGACAAAATTGTTTCATTAAATCTTAATTTTAATGATAAAAAAATTCTTAATAATCGTGAGATATTTACGACATCTTCACAAAATAAAGAATTGCTCTCGAAGCAGGCGGTTGAATATGCCATCAAACATTTAAGTGAAAGAAAAACCATTTTTTCTCGTGGCGAAATAATCAATCATGCTTTGAATGACACCTTATCAAATGCGAGTTTAGAGGATATAGTCAAAGTGATTGATCATAATATTTTAAATAAGAATTTATTAATAAAACAACGAGATGATTTGCCGATTAATACCTACACAACCAAGGATTTATTAGCTAAAGAAAATGAAATTATAACGATTTTAAACACCACAAAAAACAAATTTTCTCCAATCATCAAAAATATTAAAGAAGTTCAAAATAATTTAATAAATCTTAATGAGGGACAAAAACAATCTGCCGAATTGATATTGCAAAATCAAGATATGATTACCGGGATTCAAGGATTTGCAGGGGTTGGCAAAACTTTTATGTTAGATGTTGTTA
>CAJBXX010000116.1 GCA_903959715.1 uncultured Alphaproteobacteria bacterium
GAGCAAGGCTTCAAAAGGAAAAGCACTTTCTTCGCATTTTAATTCTTGCAAACAAACAATGTCGGGATTTGAAGATTTTAACCATTCAAGAAGCCTCGGGAGCCTCGCCTTTACTGAGTTGACATTAAATGTTGCAATTTTAATCATAATTTTTGTGGCGTTATTTTTTTATAAAATTTTGGAATTTTTAAAGTTCAATTTGCGCAAAAGCAATTTTCAAATCCGCGATTAAATCATCAGGATTTTCAATGCCAATCGACAAACGAATCAAGCCTTCGGAAATTTCAAATTTATCGCGTAATTCTTCGCTTAAGCCTGAATGCGTAGTCGAAGCGGGATGACAAACCAAAGATTCGGTTCCGCCCAAACTCACCGCCGATTTAAAAATTTTCAAAGAATTAATAAATTTAAAAGCATTTTTGCGACCGCTATTAATCATAAAAGCAAAAGTGCTTCCATAGCCCAAACACTGATTTTTAAAGGTTTCTTGATAGTTTTTGTCGAGCAAATATTTGGAGTGATAAATTTTAATTTGTGGAAAATTTTGCTTCAACCAATCAGCGATTTTTTCGGCCGATTCAGTGGCACGATTCATTCTCAAATATAATGTTTCCAAAGAGCGACCAATCATCCATGAAGAATGCGGATCGAGATGCGAGCCAAATGCAATACGCGAAGAGCGAATTTTTTCCATCAAAGATTTTTTACCAACCACCGCGCCGGCAACTAAATCGCTATGTCCGCCGATATATTTCGTCAGCGAATAACACACTAAATCAACGCCGTGAAGTAAAGGTTTTTGAAAAACTGGACCAAGCAAAGTGTTATCGCAAATAATTGGAATCTCGCAATTATTTTCGCGATTAAAATTATCGACCGCTTGACGGACTTTAGAAAAATCGACCAAAGCGTTGGTCGGATTGCCCGGAGTTTCGATGAAAACAGCGCCGATGCGTCCAATTTTTTTGCCATCTTCGAGAGCTTTCGAAATTTTTTCAAAATCCAAACCGCAAGTAAATTCTAAGGAATTTATGCCCCAATTTTTTAAGCCATTGCGAATTAAGCCCTCGGTTCCGCCGTAAAGTGGTGAAGAATGAACGATTACATCATTGGGTTTCAATAAGGCGAGAAAGGTTGTGCTGATTGCCGCCATGCCACTTGAAAAAACTGCACAAGAATCGCCATTTTCGAGCAAAGCGATGCGATCTTCAACGATTTCTAAATTCGGATGATTGATGCGACTATAAATCAAACCGCCGACCGAAGATTGCGGGGCGGGCTTTTTGCCGGTTGCCACTTCAAAAAAATCAGCACCATCTTCGGCACTCTTGAAAGCAAAAGTTGAAGTTAAAAAAACGGGAGGCTTAACCGAGCCTTCCGACATAAAGGGGTCGTAGCCGTAGGACATCATTTGCGTTTCTAAACTTAAAGTATGTTCGCCAATTTTAGTTTTTTTGTAAGAATTTTTATTCATTTTTGTTATGGAATTTTATTTTTTTTATTGAATATTTAAGCGATATAATGCAACAAAGTAAACTTAAAATTATGAATGAGTTAAATTTTCAAGATATTTTATCAGCACAAAATAGAATAAAAAATTATATTAAAAATACAGCAATTATTTCAAATAAAAAAATTGATGAACTTTTGGGGGCAAATATATTTTTTAAAATGGATAATCGCCAAGAAACCAACTCATTCAAAGCCCGCGGAGCCTTTAACGCTGTTTTAGCTTTCAAAGAAAAACATGGATTTTTTCCACCAAAAATTGTCGCTCAAAGTTCGGGAAATCACGCTCAAGCCGTGGCTTTCGTTGGCAAAAAATTTAATATTCCCGTCATAATTTATATGGCAAAAATAACTTCGCCAATTAAGGTTGAGGCTACTCGCAAGCTTGGCGCCGAAGTAATATTATGCGAGAAACGCAGTGAAGCCAATCGTTTGGCGGAAGAAAAACAGCAAGATGGTTATTTTTTTATTCACCCTTCGGATAATGACAATGTCATCGCGGGGCAGGGCACTTGTGTCTTGGAGGCCATTAATGAAATTGGCGAAGTGTCGGCGATTTTCGCTCCTTGTGGAGGAGGCGGTTTGCTTTCGGGTTGTTTAATTGCCAAAAATGGCGTTTCGCCTCAAGCTCAAGTTTTTGGTTGTGAACCCTTGAACGCCAACGATGCTTCGCGATCAGTTTTAGAAAATAAAATTGTTGGTTTTGAAGAATCTCCAAGCACGATTGCCGACGGAGCCAGAACTTTGAAGGTCGCACCGCGATGTTTTCATTATTTAAAAAAACTTAACGGCATTTTAGAAATTTCCGAGGAAGAAATTATTTTTTGGCAAAAAAAATTAGAAATTGAGTTTCAAGAAAAAATTGAACCGACTTCAGCCCTTTCTATTGCTGGCTGTGCACAATATATGAAAAATAATCCGCAAGCAAAAAATCAAAAATTTTTAGTAATAATTTCGGGCGGAAATTTATAAAATCAAAATATTATCAATTTTAAATTGAAAATATTTTTAAATTAGAATTTATTAGAATCATAATTTCAAACAAAACAATAATTATGAAAAAAATTAGCCCCCTAAAACAACATTTAATTGATGCTGATGAAAAATATTTTGAACATTTTTCTTTCGCTTTTAAAAGTGGTGCTCGCCTTGTCGGAACCGGCATCGCATTGATTACTCATTCGATTTTACCGTGTTTTTTTACCACCACCGCAAGTCGTAATGTGAGAAAAATAAATGAAAAATTTCAACATCGCTCTGAACAAACGAAAATTCGCAAATCAAAAATTAATTAATTTAAAATATCATGAAAAAGATTGCGATTGTAGGCTTTGGCTTTTGCGGAATTATGGTTTTTGGCAATATTTTAAAAAAAATTTCTTCACAAAAATCTCAAAATAAAATTAAATTTATAATTTTTGAAAAAAACGGTGCCAATGCGGTGGGAGCGGGTTTTAGCAACTTTAACGATAATTATATTTTAAATGTTCCGGCGAAAAAAATGAGTCCATTTGAAGATCAACCCAATGATTTTTTAGATTTTTTAAAAGAAAATTATCCCGCTATTTATGAAAAAAACGGCGCCGACAGCTTCGTTCCACGCAATGTTTACGGTAATTTTTTAAAAAAACTTCGCGATGATTTTTTTCAACTTGCGAGTGAATTAAAAATTGATTATGAATTTATTGAACAACAAGTTATCGATATCGAAGAAGGTTTTAAAATCGTTACCGATGTTGATATTGTTGATGCCGATGAGGTTGTACTTTCTTCGAGTTTTGTACAATCGCAATTAAATTACCACGATAATGATGAAAAATTTATCGCCTCCTTATGGTCAAAAAATTCGCAAAAATTTCATCAAAAAAATAATTTTAATGTCGATGATAAAATTTGTATAATTGGCACCGGACTTAGTGCCGTCGATGTTTTGGTTGGTCTTAATGCTAAAAATTTTTCCGGAAAAATTTATGCTATTTCACGCAGAGGAAATTTTCCGCAACCACATTTTTCTCAACAAAATATTGCCAGCGCTCAAGTTCCAATAAATTTTATTGATGATAATGATACAAAAACAGGAATTGTGAATATTTCATTAAAATTTAGAAAATATTTAAGAGTTAACCAAAATTATGATTTGCGTCATTTAATTGATTCGATTCGCCACAAAACCAAGGCTCTGTGGCATAATTTAGACGAGAAAAACAAAAGGATTTTTTTGAAAAAAATATTGCCTTATTGGAATATTTTTCGCCATCGCGCTCCAAGCACTTCATTGGAAATAATCAATAAAATGATTGAAAATAAAAAATTGGAAATCGTTAAAAGCTCGGTCAAATCTATCGCC
>CAJBXX010000117.1 GCA_903959715.1 uncultured Alphaproteobacteria bacterium
CTCCACGAGTTTTTAGAAAATGAAAATTTAATTAACAAAATAAATAAATTTTTATTACAAAAAAAAGATAATAATGAAATCGTAAAAAGGCTTCTGGTTGTAAATAAAAATCCACTTTTAGTTGATAAATTTATTATTTCTAATCATCAAACCGTTAGTCAGGTTTTGATGGTTTTATTTTTATTGAAAATCACTAAAAATTTTCAAATAAAAAACCATATAATTCATGTTGTTACGCTGTCGGAATCAGTTGCAGATTTAAAAAATATTTTCAAGATTCAGCAACAATTAATTGACGATAAAATTTATCAAAATTATCTAAAAAAATCTGGTAAAATTATAGCCATGATTGCGAAGAGCGATACTGCTAGAGTAGGGGGAGTCGCTGTTGATTATTACCAAGATAAAGCCTCAGGACAAATTCTAATCCTTAAAAAAATTGCCTTTGAAAAATATAATTTAAAACTAGATGTTCAGGTTTTTAATGGCGGAGGTTATGCTTTACAAAGAGGTGGTGGACGCTTTGATGAAATTGCCAATCGTCAAGTAAATTCAATGTTAGAAATTGCTCAAGAATTGAATATTAAAAATTTACAATTAGACCCGGCAATTGCAACGGTTCAAGGGCAACAGCAACAAATTTTATTTGGTTCACTGGCTATTGCGCAAAACACAATTGAAAATTTTGCTTTGCATAATTTGCGCGCCTCTCTCAAGGCATCATCATTATTTGAAAAGTTAAAAATTGACGATCCAAAATATTCTAAAATTCGTCAAGAATTTAGTGACGAAGCTATAAAATCTTATCAAAAAAAATATTTTTCAAATCAATATTTAAATGAATTATTTTTCAATTCAAATCGCTTGGGAGTAATGCTGGGTAATCTTAGTTCGCGCCCATTAAAACGCGATACACAACAACAAAAAATTGCAACTCCAATTAAGTATTGCGACTCCGTGGAAGATTTAAAAAGTTTTAATATTTTTGAAACTAGAGCGATTACTTTGGATCGGACTATAGCCCATACCGCAACTTTCGCCATTATGTTTCTTGGTCTGCAAGAATCTTTTAATAAAATTATAAAAAAATACAATTCAAAGATTCTGCTAGATTTGTATTTTCATAATAATTCTTTTCGTGATTTTGTAAGAAATCAAATAATTGCTCTTGATATGGTTGATATTAATTATGCTTGGAAGATGTTGATTGGTATTGAGCGCCCGCCGATTGAAGAAATAATTAAATTATCAAAAAATTTTGCCGATAATAATAAAATGCAAAAATTAACTTTGAAAAAGCGTCAAAAAATTACTATGGCATTTTTAGATTTTTATATTTTTGAAGTTGGAAAAAATATTGCTAAATCATTGTTTAGTCAAGATTTAGAGCTTAATTATGAGTATTATGATTTAAATAAAATCTTGGAAATTTATAGTTCAAATTTGGCGAATGAAATCAAATATTGTAAAAACGAAAGTTATTTTACCAAGCTTGTAGAAGCTGATTTTACTGATTTTTTAAACAAAAATCCTGCGGAAATTTTAAATGAAATAGATTTAAAAAATATTCATAATTGCTATATCGCCAATAATATTATTTTTAATGCACCACTTACAATGGCAACGGTTTTTACCTCATTTAAAAAAAATTCTCACGAAGTCCACAGTTTTCTAGAAAAAATCTCTAACAAAAGCTTGTATTTTTAAATAAAAAATAATATTTTTAACCGCCAAAAATAAAGAATTAAAAAAATTCAAATGTCAAAAAATAAAATTAAAAAAGTCGTTTTAGCCTACTCTGGCGGTCTCGACACTTCGGTTATTTTAAAATGGTTGCAAGAAAATTATGGTTGCGAAGTTGTTACTTTCACCGCCGATTTAGGTCAAGGTGAAGAACTTGAACCCGCTCGTAAAAAAGCCCAAATGCTTGGAGTTAAAGAAATTTTTATCGAAGATTTACGCGAAGAATTCGTTGCGAATTATGTGTTTCCAATGTTTCGTGCCAATGCATTGTATGAAGGCGTTTATTTGCTTGGAACTTCAATTGCGCGTCCATTAATTGCCAAAAGACAAATTGAAATTGCTGAAATGGTTGGAGCCGATGCCGTCGCTCATGGAGCAACGGGTAAGGGTAATGATCAAGTGCGTTTTGAACTTAGTTATTACGCTAACAAACCTAATATTAAAATCATCGCCCCTTGGCGTGAATGGGATTTAAACTCGCGCACCAAACTCATCGATTACGCTGAAAAAAATCAAATTCCCGTCGCCAAAGATAAAAAAGGTGAGGCACCTTATTCGGTCGATGCCAATTTACTTCACACTTCAAGCGAAGGCAAAGTTTTGGAAGATCCAGCACAACCCGCTCCTGAATATGTTTATCAACGCACGGTAAGCCCCGAAGATGCTCCAAATCAAGCGACAATGGTTGAAATTGAATTTGCCAAAGGCGATCCAATCGCTATTGATGGCAAAAATATGTCGCCGGCTCAAATTCTTACTAAACTCAATGAGCTCGGTGGTAAAAACGGCATCGGTCGTTTAGATTTAGTTGAAAATCGTTTCGTTGGTATGAAATCGCGTGGTGTTTACGAAACGCCGGGAGGCACGATTTTATTGGTTGCACATCGTGCGATCGAATCAATCACTCTCGATCGCGAAGCTTCGCATTTGAAAGATGAGTTAATGCCAAAATATGCAAGTTTGATTTATAATGGTTTTTGGTTTGCACCTGAACGCCTTATGCTTCAAGCTTTAATTGATAAAAGCCAAGAAAGAGTTGAAGGTAAAGTGCGTTTAAAATTATATAAAGGCAATGTTTATGTGATGGGGCGCGAATCGCCAAGAAGCCTCTATTCAATGGCTCATGTTACTTTTGAAGAAGATTCGGTTTATGATCAAAAAGATGCTCAGGGTTTTATTAAACTTAATGCTCTTAGATTAAGAATTGGCGCTCTTAAATAATTAATAATAATCATGAAAGAAATTTACGAAATAGAATATTTTTCGCTAAAACTACTTTATAATAAAAAATTATTAAACAATATTATAAAA
>CAJBXX010000118.1 GCA_903959715.1 uncultured Alphaproteobacteria bacterium
AAAGATTCGCGACTGGGATTGCTTCGCTTCGCTCATGATCCCGTTATTCGCTAAAAATAGCCGATTAGGCTATTTTTTAAACGCGAATAACCTAACGCAAATTTAGCTTTGAGTCGAATCGCGACATCCGCGATGAATTTTTGGAGTTTTTATTTCTGTTTGCGGATAAAAACGCTTCATCTTTTTTTTCAAAAAAGATTCACAAATTTTCAGTATTTACTTTTCGTAAATAACTCCACCGCTTGAACCTTCTAAATTTAAAGTTCCAGTGGTTTTTTTGAAGCTAATTGGTAAATTTAAAATGCGCCTGATTGCTAGAAAGGCAAAGGCTTCTGCTTCGATACTATCAATATTAAATCCAACTTCCTTAGCTGTTAAAATTTTTATATCACCAAGTTTTTTTTGTAAAGTCTCGAGTAAATTTTTATTTTTAGCACCGCCTCCGCACACAACAATTTGTGAAGGTCGCCTCGGCAATAATTCAATATCTTTCGCCAAGATTTCAGCAAAAATTTGTGCATAACATGCCAAAATGTCTTGAGGCTCAAGGCTTTGAAGCGGAGCCAAAGCTTCATCAAAATCATTGCGTGAAAAAGATTTAGGCAATTTTTGATTAAAAATTTTATGCTCTAAAATTTTATTTATTAATTCTAAATTTACTTTCCCAGACCTAGCCAAATCACCATTTTCATCAAATTCTTTTTGAAATTTTTTATGCATTAAATCATTGCTCGGAGCGTTACCAAAGCATACATCAAAAGCTTGTAAATTTTTTAAATCTTCATCAAAATAAGTTAAATTAGAAACGCCACCAATGTTTAAAATTGCACTGGGTTTTGATAATTTTTTAAATAAATAAAAATGATAAATCGGCACCAAAGGGGCTCCCTGCCCGCCTTCAAGCACATCACGCACTCTAAAATCACCAACAGTTTTGATGCCAGTTTCTAGTGCCAAAAGTTGAAAATTACCAATTTGCCAAGTAATTTTTTTTTCAGGCTGATGAAAAATGGTTTGCCCGTGGAAGCCCATCAAATCAATATCGCTCGCCTTCAAATTATTTTTCTTTAAAAAATTATTTACTAAATTTGCGTGCAAAATTGTAATTTCATTTTCAATTTTTTTAACGCCTTCAAGAGTCGGATTTTGAAATATTAAATTGCGTAAACGATCGCGAAATTCATTTGAATATTCAGCGTAATCGCTTCCAATTAATTTAATATATTCAGTGCCGTCGCTTTCAATCATTGCTAAATCAATGCCATCAAGCGAAGTTCCGCTCATCAAGCCAATTGCACGAAAAATTTTAGACATAACAAATTTGATTAAAAATATTGGTTAAATTAAGTTTTTTATCGAGATAAGCGCTTGATGCCTTTTCGACAATTGCCAACGATTCTTGAGCTAAATTTAAAATTTGTGAAGGAGAAAATTTTGGTGATAAAAAATCAAAAACTTCTTGCTCTTCAAAGTGAAAATTTATGTTAATTTTGTTGCTTGATTTTAGCCATTGCGAAAAAAAATGTAATAAAATTTTTTCAAAAATTATAAAGGAAAATTTTTTTTCGGTAGTTTTTTTTAGCAATTCTTCACTTAGTTTTTGCTTTAAAATTGAATTTAAAAATACTTGATAAAACCTCACCAAATCAACTCCAAATTCAATTGCAAGAGCGGGACAATTATCACAAATTTGAGCTAAAAATAATTTTTCTTTTTCCGAATTATTAATTTTGTTTTGTTGTAAAATTTCTAAAAATTGTGACTCTGAAAATTCAGGAACTTTGGCGATAAAACAACGCGAACGAATGGTCGGAATTATTTTACTTAAATTATGAGTTATTAAAATTAAAAAATTATTATTTTTGGGCTCTTCGAGAATTTTTAAAAGTGAATTTGATGCTTGTTGCGTAAGCTCGCAAGCCGAATCAATAATTAAAAATTTATATTCCGAAATCGCCGAAGTTTGATTTAAAAAATCACTTTGTTTACGAATTTCTTCGATGCCAATTGATTTTTTATCGTCAACTTTTTCAACGATGCGAAAATCGGCATTGGCATCGCCTCGCGCTTGCAAAATTTTTTGACAAAATTGCTTAGTAAAACTAGCTTTTCCGATACCTTTTTTGCCAGCAATTATAATGCCGTGATGCAATTTATTTGCTTCAAAACTATTTTTAAGATTTTGTTCAATTAATTCAAATCCAATCATTAAATTTTACCTTGTAAATAGTGAATTAGAAGCTCTTGCTTGACTTTTTGCTCTTTAGAATTATCAAAATCTTTAACGACAACTTCGTTATTTTTCATTTCTTCTTCGCCAATAATTATCACAAATCGAGCATTATTTTGCGATGATTTTTTCATTTGTTTTTTAAAATTTCCATCAAAAATAAAATCAGCGTTTAAGCCTGAATTTCGTAGGCGATTTACGATTTCAAAAGCACAATTTTTTTCATTTTCTGAAATATAATTAACGGCAATTGAACGAGTAGTTTCGAGAGTTAAATTTAACATCAACATCAATCTTTCAATGCCCGAAGCAAAACCGATCGCCGGCACCGATTTGCCACTCATTTTTTCAACTAAATTATCATAACGACCACCCGCCAAAACCGCATTTTGAGCACCTTCATGGCTCATAGTAAATTCAAAAACTGTTGAAGTATAATAATCTAAACCACGCACCAGCCTTTGATTTAATTGATATTTCACCGAAAATTTTTCGAGTAAATTTAAAATTTCATCGAATCTTTTTTTGGCATCATCCGTATAAAAATCACTAATAAGAGGCGCTTCATTTAAAATTTCAATATCGACTTGGTCCTTAGAGTCAAGTATTCTCAACGGATTTTTCTCAAGTCGATTTTGTGAATCTTGCGATAAATCTTCGCGATATTTTTCAAAATATTTTTTTAATTCTTTTTCGTAATTATTTTTAGTTTGAAAACAACCCAAAGAATTAATTTGAAGCGTAGTTTTTTCCAAAATTCCCAAATCTTTTAACACAGCTTGAGCCAACAACAAAGCCTCGACATCGCAATATAAACTTTCTTCGCCGAAGATTTCAAAATTGATTTGATGAAATTGTCTTTGACGCCCTTTTTGCGGACGATCATAACGAAAAATTGGACCAAAAGAAAAGAATTTTCTTGGCAAAATTTGCATTAATTCGCCGTTGGAAATCAAGGCTCTAACAATTCCCGCGGTAAATTCGGGACGCAAAGTTAAATAATTTTCGGAACGATCTAAAAATTTATAAACTTCTTTGGAAATAATGTCGGAAGTCTCGCCGAGATTGCGTTCAAAGACTTCGCTAAATTCAAAAATTGGCGTTTGCAATTCTTCAAAACCAAAAATTTCGGAATTTTTGCGAGCGGTTTTTATAATGTGATTAAAAATTTTTATATCAGCGCCAAAAATATCTTTGGTTCCTCGCACTGGTTGGAGTTTATTATTTGACATCAATTTGATT
>CAJBXX010000119.1 GCA_903959715.1 uncultured Alphaproteobacteria bacterium
ATCCCCCGCAAATCCTCAAATTTATAATTCGCAAGAAGTCATAAAACTCTATCAAAATTTTTTTAAATTTTACTCCGAAGACACAAGTGAATCTAAGGAAAAATCAAAAGAAAAATTTTCAGAAATATGCAAAAATTTTAAAATTCAATGCGGTTTTAACGACGAAACTTCTGCGGATGAAGTTTTGAAAAAAGTTGTAGAAAATCGTGAATTTGCAGAATTTGTGATGAATAATTTAAAAATTCTTTATCCAGATGAATCTCAAATTTGGATGATTCGTAAAGTATTTGGACTTTCCACCGAGCCAGAGTTGCGTACGATTTTTGAAAATGAGCGGATGGAAAATTTAATTAGAAAAATTACCTTTGAATCTCCAGAAGAACAATCATTTGCCTCGCTTCCCTATAAAGAAAAGCAACAAAAATTATATGAACAAGATAAAATAAAATTATTGGAAATTATTAATCCTCAAGATCATGAGCAAAAAAAATTAAATTTTAAGGAATTTATAAATTTGTTGAAAGAATGTTCAAGAAAAGAGGTGCCATTTATTTCAGGAGAATTAGAGCAAAACTCTCCAAATGACACTCCTTCTATCTCTAAAATTTTAGAGAAATCTGATTTTCTCAAAAACCTAGATTGCTTTGAAATTAAAGATATTGTCGATGTTTGGGATTCTATCGTAAATGTTCGGGGTTTTAACTCTAAATTTAGTAATTTTGAAGATTTTAAGAATCCCGAATCTCAAGAGCAGTTAGATAATTTAGAGAAATTCTTTAAATTGTCTGTACATAAAGCTGTAAAGGAATCAAAAAGCTTCGAATTAATTAATCAAGAAAAGGCGCTTACCGAAGGTGATTTCGATCCAATAAAACTTTCTGATTTAAAAACTCAGTTAAACATAGTCGAACCTCTTAACCCCGAAGGCTTAATGAAATTATTTTTTACCCTTAAATATTTTGGCGAAGAAAATAATTTTATTTCCGCAATAAGGCCCGAAAAAATCTCGCAAAATCCACTTCTAAATTATAATTTAAAATTTAACGATGAGGAATTAAAGCATATAACTATTGTTAGAACGCTTGATCCAAATTCAAAAGAGTCTAAACAAAGGGATTTGAAAGAAGTGCGAGAAGGTTTTTTTAAAAAATTAGAAGAGGGAGATAGGCATTTTTGCACTGCATTTTTTAGAAGTGAATTTTTTAAAGGTGGATCTTCGCTTGCTACTTATTCCGCTGATCACGGAATTGTGGCGGATTTAGATTTGCCAAATGCTGGTCACTTCGCAGGTGATTTTTGGTCAGAACATTTTTCATTTTCAAAGTCAAGAAGATTTGAAGGGCAAGATGTGTCACGACTTAGAGCGTTTGGAGAAAATAGAAATCTTCTTACTTTTGCATTAACTCAATGCAAAGTAACTCCTCATTTACTAAAATTTGAAAGCAATTTAAATCCCCATACAACTTTTAGAGATAGATTTGAAGAATATTTATTTGATAAGAATGTAGTTTATTCTTCAAAATTTGATATTTGCTGGCCTGGTTATTATCAGCAAACTAGGTATGATAAAGATCAAATTTCAGATCAAACTATTTTTGATTTAGGCGGTCAAGCGATAAGGGCAGGCTCAAAATTGCTTTATAGCAGAATTGGTAGCTATAGATATAATGAATCAAATGTTTATTTAAATTTATCAGATATTAATGGATTGGCGGTCATTGGAAGCGACCTAAATAATTTTATTGATTTATTTACGGAAACATCGCTGGAAAGAAAAGGGATGCTTGAAAAATCTGATAAGTTTGACCATGAAATTGATAAGATTAAATGGCAAAAAGAGGTCTTTTGCAAAGATGTTGAAAAAATTCTAGAAGAAAAATTAGAAAAATTAAAAGAAGATTTTACAAAATTAACCGACAAAGTTGAGGGTCGATGCAATCCAGGGCGAGCAGAAGTTTTGTGTAAATATAGTGGAGCCTATTTTGATTTTAGCCCCTCTTCTTTGCTGATTGATCAAGATCGCGAATTCTACGATAAAGATGGGAAAATTTTATCACACCTGGAAAGATTCAAAATGATAAATCCTAAAAATATTTCAATTCACTTGCGATCATTAATTGAAAAAACCGAAATGGATTTGGAATATGTAAAAGCATTATCCTCAACCCCAGATCCAGAGGAAGTTAAGAAAAAATTACAAAGAGATTTGAAGATATATGATAATAATACTGAGAAAATCACTTTAATGGACGCAATTCTTAATCCTGAAAATGAAATTAATTTATTGAAATTATTTTCAAATAAAGATGAAAAAACAACTGAAAAATTTAAGATTTTTGTGCAACAATTAGCTTTTGAAGGATTTTACAAAACAGTTGATAATCCTGATACGGCTAAGGAATTCACAAAATTATTTCTAAAAAAACAAATAGATTTTGTTGCTAAAAATCTTGATATAGATTTGCAAGAGCAAATCGATATCGGCGAAAAAAAATTGCCTTTTGAATTTGCGGTAACCCCGATAAAAATAAATCCAACGCGACAAAATTCAGCCTCGTCCCTTCCGGCTCAACTTGTTATGGGGGGCGTTGTAACAGAATCTTTGCAACAAGCTGTTAAAAAGACAAGTTCATCAGGACAAGGATTGATGCCCCGATTTTCGCCAGTTGGGGCGGAAAGGGTCGAGGTGTCATCTAGTTTGGTAGTTCCGACCGCTACAACAAATATTCTTGGAGCGGGTGTTTGGGGTAGGTAAACAAAGGGAAGTAGTTTGAATCAAACTATGCC
>CAJBXX010000120.1 GCA_903959715.1 uncultured Alphaproteobacteria bacterium
ACTCCAAAAGTTTATCGCGGATACGGCGATTTACTCGCCGTGAAGCGATTCAACTCAAAGCTAAATTTGCGATAGCAAATTTAATTTTTCGACGAGGATAAATCCTCTAAGAATTTTAAGATGATTACGAAATTAAAAGTAACCTGGTATCTTTTTCTAATCCAAATTCTACATAAAAATCCTCTAAGAATTTTAAGATGATTACGAGGCAGTCGAGAGACGAGAAGCGAAAATGTATTTAACATACATTGAGCTTTGAGGATTCGAAGACTAACAACGCCAATTCCACTTAAAAATGACTAATTAAGTAAAAGATTTTTGAGATAAAAATTGTTAAAAAATGAAGCGGTATGAACATACCGCTGAGGCTTTTTGGCAATTTTTAGCCAAAAAGATGAAACTTAATTTGTCATTTTATATTGCATTTTTAAGTGGAATTGGCGTTAGTAAGCGCTTAAAATTCGACGAGGATTCATATTTTTTTGCGGTATGAAATTGCCTCTAGCACATGCCCCCTCCCAATTTCCTCAACACCCTCCATATCCGCAATGGTTCTAGCAACCCTTAAAATCCTAGTTATACCACGAATTGAAGTTTTACTTTTCATCACAAAATTTTGCAAAATATTTTGCAAATCTTCATCGATTTTACAAAATTTATCAAGAAATTTACCATCAATTTTTGAATTTAACATTGACATATTTTGTAATTCTTCAAATTGCGAGAAGCGTTGCTTTTGTAAATTGCGAACCTCCAAAACTCTGTTTTTAATTGTTTCTGAAGATTCGTTTTTTTGTTTATTTTTTTCTATCGCAAAAAAATCAAATTGCCCAACTTCAACCACAATGTCAATGCGATCAAGCAATGGTCCCGAAATTTTATTTTTATATTCTTCACCGCAAAGCGGAGCCCTTTTGCATTCTTTGGTGGCATCACCCAAGAACCCACAACGACAAGGGTTCATCGCCCCTACTAATTGAAAATTTGCAGGATAAGTAGCACAAGAATTGGCGCGAGAAATGGTGATTTCTTGATTCTCAAGTGGTTGCCGTAAAGAATCAAGAACTTGCCTCGGAAATTCTGCCAATTCATCTAAAAATAAAACGCCATTGTGAGCCAAAGAAACCTCACCCGGCTTCGCCCTCACCCCGCCACCAACCATAGCGGGCATCGAACATGAATGATGAACTTCACGAAATGGACGCGAGGTGATAAGTTTGCCGTCGTTAATTTTATCGCTAACGCTCGCAATCATGTTGATTTCAAGTATTTCCATTAATTCTAAATCAGGCAAAATACTTGGGATTCGCGAGGCGAGCATTGATTTTCCACTTCCCGGCGAACCAATCATTAAAATATTATGACCACCGCTGGCGGAAATTTCAATCGCTCTTTTGGCTTGCTCTTGACCTTTTACATCAGCGAAATCTGGATATTTATTATTATGAAAATTTTGAAAATTTTCGGGGCGATTTAAAATTTGTTCACCTTTTAAATGATTGACGAGACTAAGAATATCAGGGGTTGCAATCACTTCAACATCTCCCGCCCACACCGCTTCTTTGCCATTTGCTTGCGGACAAATTATGCCACAACCCATTTGATTGGC
>CAJBXX010000121.1 GCA_903959715.1 uncultured Alphaproteobacteria bacterium
CTAATAAAATGGTCATTTTATCAAAAAATGACCATTTTTATTTAAAAAACTTTGATCTTACGCAATAAGATTTTTATAAAATTTTTGATAAAAATTCTAAAATTTTGCTTTTAATAAATCTCGAATAAAAGATGTTTTAACAAAGCGGTTGTAGGTTGTAAACAAAATTATATTTTACAAAATTCTTAAAAATATTAATTTAAATTTTTAAAAAAATGGCAGATTTATCACTCATAAAAAAACTTCGCGAAGCTACGGGTTGTGGTATCGCAGATTGCAATAAAGCCTTGGCAGAAAATAAAGATGATTTCGAAAAATCAGTCGATTGGCTTCGCAAAAAAGGCTTAGCATCAGCTTCAAAAAAAGCTGGTAGAGTTGCCTCCGAAGGCTTGGTTGCGGTTTGTATAGACGGCAATAAATCAACTATCATTGAAGTTAATTCCGAAACTGACTTTGTTGCGCGTAATGAAAAATTCCAACAATTTGTTGGCAAAGTTGCCAAAGAAGCTTTGAATTACGGTGATGACATCGCTAAATTTCAAGCCGATAAAGATGAAGAAGTTAAAACGCAAATCGGTGTGATTGGCGAAAATATTAACATTCGTCGCATCTCTTCGCTCCATATAAATAAAGGCTTGATTGTTAGTTATATTCATAACGCAATTGCTAATGACATGGGTAAAATTGCGGTTTTAATCGCTTTTGAATCAGTTGCTTCAAATGAAAAACTTCATGAAATTGGAAAGCAAATCGCTATGCATATTGCGGCGGCGAAACCAGATTCATTGAATATCGAAGCGGTTGAGCCAGCAAAACTTGCTCGCGAAATTGATGTTTTGAAAGAGCAAGCCCGTGCTTCGGGCAAGCCTGAAAGCATTATTGAAAAAATGATGGAAGGTCGCATTCGCAAATATTACGAAGAAGTTGTTCTTCTTGAGCAAGCTTTTGTGATGGATGACAAAGTTAAAATCAAAGATTTAGTAGCAAAATTTTCTAAAGAAAATGGCGAAACCACAATTTCTGGATTCAAACTTTATATTCTTGGTGAAGGTTTAGAAAAGAAAGAAAATAACTTCGCTCAAGAAGTGGCTTCTATGACTAAATAATCCTACTTAAGCCTACTCTTTCAATCTCTGAGAGGGTAGGTTTTCTATTTTACACCATTCTAAATTAAAATTTCCCACCCCAAAAATAAACTCAACTTTTTACAAGAAAGATTTTTTTAAATATATTATATTCGTTATTTCTTTTTTTTAATTATTGCGAAAATAATTATTTTTTTTTGGATTTTGTTTGTAGATAAAAACGCTTCATATTTTTCTTCGAAAAAGATTCACGACGGCGACCATTATGACCTTCGCTTCGATGCTTTAACTTTTGATTCCGCTTTCATTATAAAATTAATTAATCTTCTCTCGATCTTTTGGTTTTTCTTTCGGCAACCGATGCACTTTCAACCCTTGGTTGAAAAGAAGGAATATCTGATTCTGGTTGAACGGCAAGAGCTAAATTAGCTAAAATTTCAAGTGGTGATAAATGTGAGGATGGTTTTTGTTGAAACGCTCCCGCTCCAAATCCTCCATCTCCGTATTCTGCAACTTCAAATTTTTCAATCCCAAATTTTCCAACTCCGAATTCTTCAACTCCTAATTCGCTATCTTTGAATTCTATATCTTCCAAGCCTTCGGCTCCCAATCCTTCGATTCCAAATTTTTCACATCCTAATTCGCTATCTTCAAATTCTTCAACTCTAAATACTTCGGGTTTAAATCCCGCATCTTCAAATCTCCCTTCTCTAGATCCTTCTGCTCTAGCTCTTGTAGCTCTAAATCTTTCATCTTCAAATGCTCCAGCTCCAAATCCTCCAGCTCCAAATTCTTCATTTTCAAATCCTCCAGCTCTAAATTCTTGATATTGAAATCTTTCTTCCTCAAATCTTTCTTCTTCAAATACTCCATCTTCAAATTCTTCTTCTATTTCAACTTCAGGAGCCGAACTATTTCTCTTTTTTTCAACATATGAAAAACCTGAAATTTCATAGCTTATTGTATAATTATTTTTTTGTTCAACAATTTTATTTAATCGAGCAAATTCTTCAAATTTAATTTTGTCTTCATCGAAATCCGATCCCAAGTCATTAGCTTTATCAAGAATTCTATTAACTATTTCGATTCTATCTTTAGTGCTAAAAGCTTCATAATCATCGTAATAACCTGATAAAATTAAATTTCCAAATTTTATTAAATGTCTATATTCTTCTTTAATTAAATCATCATAAGATTGATTTTTGCCAAATTGTTTTTTATTTATTTCAGAAATATGATGTTTTTTATCAACAAAAATTTTATAAAGCTTTGGATCTTCTATTGAAGGCTCTGGAAAATCAAATGATGTGAAAAGCTTGAGTGTTTCATCGTAATGTTTGGCATCACTAAAGGAATCGCAAACACGCCTATGAATTTTAGAAATATTTTCTAAATCTTTTTCATAATCTAATTGTGAGACTGAATTAATCTGCTCCATATTATTGAATACAAAATTGAGATATTCATTTTTAGATTTTGGATCATAATATTCCAATCCCTTTAAAGCATATTCCTTAAATTTTTCGGTTTGACCATTTTTTAAACAAAGATTGCCTCCCATAATGCATAGACTTGCAACCTTTTCTGGATCGAGACTCAAGTAAGCCGTTGTATCTCTTGATGTTTTATTTTTATATCTTCTATTGAATAACTCAAATTCATTAATTTTTTCCAAAGTAAAATCTAAAACTTCCAAGGCTTTATCATTATCATTGATCGATAAATAATGCATTGAAAGAAAATTACAAACATGATTAATTGCCAATGAACATTTAAATTCGATTGAAGTTAATGAATGAGGTTGAAGGGGTCTGATTTTAAAGCGAATACCATCAGGAATAGGAAGGCAAACCCCAGGAAATTTAAGTTTTTCATAGTAGTCAGAAGAGAGCCCTAATAATGCAGAATTATCTTTTTGTTTATTAGCGATTTCAAGTAAGTGTGAAAATATTTGTGTACGATTGAAATAAGTTGATGTGCACTCATTTTTATCATATCTAGATAATACAATTTTATCATTCGCTTCAGAAGCGCTAATAAAATTTTTTTTTGCTTCATCAATATCATCTAGTTCAAACAGGGTTTTTCCAATACCATAATAAGCATCGCGTAATACAAAACTTGATTCAACGGGAGCTCGATGAGAATGTGAAATCGAAGTAAATTGTTTTTTATAATGCTCCAGAGCTTCTTTATAATTTTTATTTTCAAATAATATATTTCCGCTTAATTTGTAAGTTTCTGAAATATATTGGGCATTAGATGGGGTGATTGGCTGTAGAGATTCTATAAATTTTTCGCACGCATCTACCTTTTCTTCAGGAGCTAATGTAGATTCTACTAATTCATTTTTAAATTTTGAAAATAAATTGAAAAA
>CAJBXX010000122.1 GCA_903959715.1 uncultured Alphaproteobacteria bacterium
AATAAATCGACAAAAGAAGCTTGCGAAATTTTTTGCGATTCGGGCGAAATTGTTTGATATTTTTGCTCCCAATCGACCGACAAAGCGATTTCATTAAATAAAATTTCAAATTCTTTTTCGGCTTCTTCGACTACTTCGCGACATTTGGTAACAAATGAACCGCGACCATTTTCATTTTCGTAAATTCCAGCTTTTTTACCAATAATTTTTTCAACTAATCTTTCGGTCGGCAAACCATTATCGTCAAAACCCATCGGATAAAAAACATCTTTGCCACTCATGCGGTTGTAACGCGCCACGAAATCAGCTTGCGTATAAGAAAAAACATGCCCCATATGCAAAAGCCCTGAGACTGTAGGAGGCGGAGTATCGATTACGAAAGTTTGATTTTTTGGCAAATCATTTTTCCATTGATAAATTTTGTGTTTTTGCCATTCGTGACGCCATTTATTTTCAATAATTTTGGCATCATATTTGTCGGGTAATTTTGACATTATTCAAGCTCGATTAACTTAGTTTTATAACGGTTCATGCCGTAAAAATACATTTTATTTTCAATGATAATTGGCACATGCAAAACTTTTTTATTTAACGAAAAAGTTTTTTCAATTTTGCCATCAAATGGTGAAATAATAAATAACTCACCATCTTCACGCGAGGCGATTAATTTATCACCCGCCATAATTATGCCGATATAATTAAATTTTGTAGCAATTTTTTTAGGATTTTTAAAAGCCGGCAATTGCACCATCCATTTGATTCCGCCAGTTTTTTTATAAATCGCCAATAATTTATTTTCGCTGTTAATTACGAATAAAAAATCTCTTGCCAGCCAAAAATCAACGACCGAAGCGATCGATTTTTTCCAAATATCCTCACCAGTTTTCAACGAAATCGCCTTCATCAAACCGCCATTACCAATGGCGTAAACTACGGCATCTTTAATCAAAGGCGTTGCATCAATATCGTTAAGGAAAAAATCAGAATTAAAAATTTGATTTAAATTTAAATCTTGCGACCACAAACTTTCCCCGGTTTTTTTATTAAGCGCATAAATTTCTCCCGAAGAATATGAAGCGATTAAAATATCTCCTGAGAAAACGGGCTGAGCACTTCCAAAAATTGCCAAAGATTTTGCAATGCCGTAATGAATCCAAATAATTTCACCATTTTTAGCATTTAAAGCGAAAGTTTTATTGTCGCTTGAAGAAATATAAACCGCCTCTCCATCGCAAATTGGCGTAGAATTAAAAATCACTGATAAATCTTTTTGCCATAAAATTTCTCCATTATTTTGATTTATAGCCTTGATTTGATTGACTCCAGCCACTGCAAATAATTTTTCATCGCACGCCCCCAAATGAGCAACTTTATAATTTTTAAGCCATAATTTTTCAAAAATTCTTTTATGCCACAATAATTCTTTGGATTGAAGCGAGAAGGCACTAACATCGCCCGAACTATCAATATTAAAAATTTTCTGATTAGAAATTATTGGCGAATAAACAAAACTTTTAGCAAAATCTTCAAAGTAAAAAATGTTTTTATACCAAGTGCGTCTAAGATCAATTTCAATTTTCTTATTAAAAAACCACCCATTTTCTCGATAAGAAAAATCTTTAGCAATATTTTCAATTTGTTGATTAGTTTTGCTAGCGGATCCAAGCCAAATTTGATTAATTTGTGATTTTGGTAATTTAATTGAGATGTCTTTTAAAGATTCATCAATTGTTTCTTCACTAAGGTATTCTAGGGCTGGAAGCGCTTTTGTTTTATCGTATTTTTTTTCAGAACTGCAATTTGTAGAAAATAAAAATAAAAAAATAGTTAATAATTTTTTATAACAAAAGTTAGAAATATTTAAGTATTCTAAAAAATTATTTATTTTAATGTAATAAAATATTTTTGTGAAATATTTCGAGCTTTTTGGTGTCATAATTTAAAAAAATTACTATGATTTTTTTGGCTCATAACCTTTTTGAACGACTATTTTCATAGCGTCAGAAGCACGATTTTTAAGGTCCTCTCTGACTTCTGGATTTTTTGCAATCATTTCAAAAATTTGATAAGATTTTTCCAAATTATTTTTATTCATTTCAAGATAACCCCTTTGTTCGGCGATGTAATAACGCAAAATTTTTGAATTATTTTCAACTGCAAGAATTTTTTCTGATAAATCAATTTTAGTGAGAGCCTCTTCTTCAGTCATCAAGGTTCGCACCATCAACAAACCAGCCAATTCTTTGATATAATTATCGCAAAAACGGCATTTATTTACTTCGGAATAAACATTTATTGCTTCGTTTTTTTTGTTTTCTTCGAGTAAAATTCCAGCGTAACGCAATGATGCCAAAGACTTAACGCCATTTGGAGCCGAAGAAGAATCATAAATTTCTTTAAGATTTTTTTTGGCCTTTTCGATATCGCCGAGCTGTTGATCAATCATTGATTGATGAAGTATTTCGGAATATTTTTCTTGTTGCGATTTTTGATTAATTTTATATGCCGTAAAAATGATTGAGGAAGCAATGGCAACGCCCAAAATCACGAACAATATTTTTTTGTTTTTTCTAAAAATTTTAGCGATATTTTCGTTTCTAATTTCAGAATTTGCTTGTTTTAAAATATGCTTAATGTCGCTAGACATAATAACTCCTTAATGAAAATTAATTTTTTAAAACCAACTTTAGACAACAATCTAAAGTGTTTTGTAATAAATATGCGATCGTCATCGGACCAACTCCACCGGGAACCGGAGTTATTGCCGACGCGACTTCTTTAACTTCTTCAAAATTAACATCGCCGATAATTTTATGTTTTCCGTCTTCAAGAGCGACTCTATTGATGCCAATATCAATGACGACCGCACCATTTTTTACCATATTTTTGGTAATTAAATTTGGCACTCCGGCACCAGAAAATATAACATCGGCTTGCAAACATTCGGCTTTTAAATCCTTAGTTTTACTATTAGCAACGGTGACGGTGCAATTTTCAAGCATTAAAAGTCGAGTGAGAGGGCGACCAACAATGTTGGAGGAGCCAATTACTAAAGTTTTTAAGCCTGCCAAATTATCGCCTTTCACTGATTTTAAAAGGTGAATACAACCCATCGGAGTGCAAGGAACCATTGCTTTGGCAACGCCCTCAACTTCTCCAATCGAAAGCTTTCCAACATTTATAACATGAAAACCATCAACATCTTTGTTATAATCAATTTTATGAATAACTTTTTTAGCATCGATATGTTTGGGTAAAGGCAGTTGTACCAATATTCCGTGAACATTTTTATCGCGGTTTAATTCATCAATTTTTGCAATTAAATCGGCTTCAGAAATATCTGCTGATAATTTAAATTGAATCGAATTCATCCCGACCGAATGTGCCGATTTTTCTTTGTTGCCGACATAAATTTCGCTGGCGGGATCCAAGCCAACCATAATAACGGCAAGAGTCGGAGTGATATTAAATTTTTTCTTAATATCTTCAACGCGAATGGCAATATCTTTACGCATTCCCAGTGCTATTTCTTTGCCGTTAATAATTTGTGCTGACATTAAAAAAAATTTTAAAATTCGTTTATGTTTTTAAAAAACTATAGCTCTTATGATTTTATTTTTTTTGATTAAATCAAGCACTAATTTATTTTTTTTATTAAAAAAACTAAAAAAATAATTTTATCACGAGTTTATTTCACTCAAAAATGCCTGATCTAAATTGTCTTTTGCGTGCTTTTTCTTTAGATCCTGTGGGCTTCCGATATAACGAATTTTGGTATTATGCAAAACCGCAATATTATCACAAATTTCATCCATATCCGATAAAATATGAGAACTAAAAAAAATAGTTTTGCCTTTTTGTTTATAATTTAATAATTCGCGTTTTAAAAAAATTCTAGCTTGCGGATCAAGACCTGACATGGGCTCATCAAGAATTACCAAATCTGCGTTCGACAAAAAAACCGCCATCAAACCAAGTTTTTGCGTCATGCCTTTAGAATATTTACTAATTTTTTGCGATAAAATTTCATAATTTAATTCAAGATTTTTACAAATTTCGTAAGCTTCAATTTCATTAAATTTAATTTTATAAAAACCCAAGACGAAGTTAAGAAAATCAAGCCCAGTTTGATGAATCGAAGGCTGAAATTTTTCGGGTAAATAACAAACTTTTTTGCGTGCTTCGGGCAAAACTCTTGAAACGCCGTAAATCTCGACTTCGCCATTATTTTGGTCGCAAAGATCTAAAATAATTTTGATTAAAGTAGTTTTGCCTTGACCATTTAAACCGATAAAACCAAAAATTTCATTATTTTTGACTTCAAAATTTATATCATCAAGAACGGTTTTAGAAAAATTTTTAGAAATTTGTGAAATTTTTATTGGTAACATCTTATTTAATCATGTTATTTATTGCAAAAAGAGCGATTGTATAACCATGAGCCCCTAAGCCCGAAATCACTCCATCAACGACGGGACTTATGAAAGAATGTTGACGAAAATCTTCTCTTTTGTAAATATTGGAAATATGTAATTCGATTTTTGGACCAGTAAAAATTTCTAGAGCGTCACGAATCGCAACCGAACTGTGCGTAAAAGCCGCGCCGTTGATGATAATTCCATTAAAATGCTCAACGGCACTTTGAATAGCATCAATAATTTCGCCTTCGTGATTGGTTTGCACAAAATTAACTTCAACCTCAATTTGTTTGGCGACTTCTTGGCAATCAGAAGCGATTTTATCAAGTTTTAAATCGCCGTAAACCGACTTGTTTCTAAGGTGCAAAAGATTTAAATTTGGACCGTTAATAATCAAAATTCTTTTCATAGTTTATTTTTTTATTTGATTAGAAATTTTTATAAAATAAAAAATTGTAATTGGAATTGAAAATGAATAAACCACGCCGATTATTGCTAGAGTAAACCAAGGACGCACAATTAATCCGAAAATAATTGAACCCAAAATCAAAGCGGTTAAATAAAAATTGTTATTTTTGATGGGAATTTTTTTGATTGAAATCGTTGGCACACGGCTTGCCATCATAATCGCCAACATTAATAAAAAACAAATTACTAAAATTTGATTACAATAAAAACCTTCACCAAATTCATAAAATAAAACCATTGGAAGCATGGCAAGAGCGGCTCCGACCGGCGAAGGAATACCTTTAAAAAAATATTTTTCTAAAATTGGATTAGCTTTATCATCATGTAAATCAACATTAAATCTTGCCAAACGAATTGCGGCGCAAACTGCGAATATCAAGACCATCGCCCAATCAAATCCTAAAATATCGCCGTAAGAATTTACCCAAAAATAGACGATAAATCCGGGAACGACGCCAAAATTAACGAAATCAACTAACGAATCAAGTTGGGCTCCGAAATCATTTGAAGCGTTTAAAAATCTCGCCAAACGACCATCGATTCCATCTAAAAATCCGGCCAATAATAAAAGTGAACTCGCGATTAAATAATCGCCAACCATTGAAAATCTGACGGCGGTTAAAGTGATACAAAGGCTTGTAAGAGTAACGATATTGGGCAATAATCGCAACAAAGAAAATATTCCTTTTTTAGAATTACGAATTTTGTAAATTAGTGTTGAAGACATTTTTTTTAAAAAATTTTTAATTAATCTTTGCTTTAAAAACAATCAACATTTAGTCTTGCTTAAAAAATAAAATAAGCAAATTAAAAATTATTTTTTAGCGAAATATTTTTAGCTTTGCTTGCGATTCATTAAATTAATTTTTCAAAATAAATGAGCAATAAAAATCTTGCAAATGCCTTACGCTTTTTAGCAATTGATGCGGTTGAGAATGCTAATTCTGGTCATCCCGGCATGCCGATGGGAATGGCCGATGTCGCTTCGGTTTTATTCAATGAATTTTTAAAATTTAATCCAAAAAATCCTAAATGGCATGACCGCGATCGCTTTATTTTATCCGCCGGTCATGGCTCGATGTTACTTTACGGTGCCCTTTATTTAAGCGGTTATGACGACATAAAAATTGAAGACATAAAAAAATTTCGCCAACTTCATTCTAAATGTGCGGGACACCCCGAATATGGTGAACTCGCAGGTATCGAAACCACCACGGGTCCACTTGGTCAAGGCGTTGCTAATGCAGTCGGCATGGCGCTTTCGGCAAAAATGTTGCAAGCGCGTTTTGGCACAAAAATTTTTGATCACAAAATTTATGCGTTAATTGGCGATGGTTGTTTGATGGAAGGAATTTCGCAAGAGGCTCTAGCTTTCGCCGGCAATTTAAATCTCGATAATTTAATTTTACTTTGGGACAATAATTCGATTTCAATCGATGGTAAAACCTCGATTGCCACCGCAGAAAACATGACTGGACGCTTTGAAGCTCTTGGCTTCAACATAATTTCAATCGATGGTCATAATTTTGACGAAATTCGCCAAGCCTTGAGTAAAGCTCAAAATTCGACCAAACCAATTTTGATCGATTGCAAAACTACCATTGGTTTCGGTTCTCCTTCAAAAGCTGGAAGCGAAAAATGCCACGGCTCCCCGCTTGGTAAAGAAGAAATTCAAAAAACCCGTGAAAATTTACAATGGAATTCCGCCCCATTTGAAATTCCAAATGACATTTTAGAAACTTGGAGAAAAGCTTCAAATCGTTGCCTCGAAAGCTATAAAATTTCCTTAGAAAATTTGCAAAAACTCGATGAAAATGCCAAAGATTTATTTTCACAAATTTTAGAAAAAAAATTGCCCGCAAATTTTTCGCAAAAACTCGCCGAATTTAAAAACAAAATTAACAACGAAAAAACTACGCAAGCTTCACGCAAATCTTCGCAACAAATTTTAGAATTTTTAACCAATAATTTACCTTCTTTAATTGGCGGTTCCGCC
>CAJBXX010000123.1 GCA_903959715.1 uncultured Alphaproteobacteria bacterium
AAAACTTTCGGCAAGGGCAGGGGCGTGGTTTATGAGGTTTGTTAGAAAAAATTATCGCTTTTGTTATGACCATTAATTATAAAAAATGCGCCTCTAATCACGAGAAAGAAAGCTGTAAAAGCTTAGTAGATAAATTTTTTGCTCACTACACTCATAACAATCTTTATTATGAAAACTGTGAAGAGTTTTGCGATGCTTTAGTAATATTTGAGGAGTATAATTTGGTATTTCAGATGAAGTCTATTCAGAACGCAAGAGTTGAGAATTATAATGAAAATTTAAAAAAAGGCATAAATCAAATTAATAAAAATTATGAATTCTTACAAAATACTGACAAGCATTCAATTTACATTGGTAAAGGCAAAAAAGAGCGAATAAAATTTGATAAAAATCTTGGAAAAAAGACATTTTATATTCTTTTGATGGATGGGATGTGGGAATTTCTAAAAGATGACTTAGAGATGTTGTGTAAAAAAATAGAAAATAGTGGCGATTATAAAACTGATGAAAAATTTGAACATGAATTTAAAAAATATGAATGTCTTATAGGGTTGAGAGAGCCAGATAACCTTCCTGAAGGTCGCCTTTATTCCGAATATTTCATTTTTAATTCTAAAGAGTATTTTGAAAAAACCTTAAAACATTGTTCTACCATAAAAGATTTGGTAAATTTTTTAGAATTTACCGCTTTGGTAATGGAGAAAAGAATAATAGTACCACATGATGAGGCATTGCTACACTTTTTTATCTTGGGTGGCAGGCAAATTATTAATCAAAAGCATGATATAATTATTCTTGATGAGAGTTTGAACCTAGAGGATCAAAGAATAAAGGATAAACTTACTCAAGAAAAAAATAGCACGAGGATAATTGATAGAAATTTAATTGATCTTTTTTCTTACAAACAAAATACTTCGAAGATTTGCTCTAATTCTGAACTGGCGGTTAGAGAGTTGGTTTCTTTGAATAGGAGTCAAAGAGTAAGTTTGACAAATTTGATTTTAAAAATTCAGTTAGAACAAAGATATTTAGGTGTCTTTTTTAGAGAGGATAGAAACACAATTTATTGTATTAGTTATTACTCGGAGCAGAGAAATAAAATCTACCGACAAGATATATCTAATTACATTCAAAAAATTCTATATCCCCATCTTTGCTACAAACTTTCACTTCAAAGTAAATTACCGAATAAAGTGATTTTTATAGTTTACGAAAAACAAGATGAAGGTCAAGATTTCAAAACCGTCTCTAGTAAAAATGATTATGTGTCCAAATTTTCGATAAAGATTTGTGGCGAGTCGAATAATTTACCACAATCGATTTAATTTTTAACAAGGAATTGCCATGATTTGCAAAAATCTAATCCACAAAATTGCACAATTAATTTTGTGATCGGGATAATGTTTTTGCAAAGCGTTTTTGTAAAGATTAAGCTGTTCAAAATATTGGGTTGGGGCATTGTCGGGCATGGTTTCATCCGATTTGTAATCGATAATTAAAATTTCATTTTTAGTGAATTTAATTAAATCGATTCTCAAGTTTTTTTGTTGATAAAAAACTTCATATTCGCAAAAAATTTTGCCCGCAAAATTATCTGCAAAAATTTCTAAAAATAATTTAGAATCGAGAAAATTTTCAATAATTTGTGAAATATTTTGTTGATCTTTTGATGCTAAATTAGTGGAGTTTTTTAATAAATTATTAATTAAATTTTTAAGCCAAATTTTTGGCATTTTATAATTTTTGCCAATAATTTCTAAAAATTTATGCAAAATTTCACCGGTCGCCAAGCCTTGATTAACATGGTCAAAATAATAGTTTGCGTTTTTATTTTTAAAATCAAAATCAGAATTGTTTAAAGTAATTTTTGTTGAATAATTTTTGCTCAAAAAATTATTTTCAACATTTTCAAATTTAGTTTTTGAAAAATTTTCATTATTCACTTTATTGATAATTTCATACCAACATTTTTCATCTTTTTTGCCGTTCAAACCGCCAATATAAATTTCATCTTCAGCGCGTGTCAAAGCAACATAGAGTAAGCGTAAATGCTCTTCATAATTTTCAAAAATTTTGTCATCGCTAATTTTTTTAATCAATGGATTTATTTTTGAATCCTTATTAAGCCATAATGGAAAATCATCGAACCACAAAATTTTTTCTTTATTATCAAGTTGATTGCTGTAAGCGTAAAGACAGTCTGGCATTATGACAATCGGGGCTTGCAAGCCCTTTGAAGAATGGACGGTAGTAATTTTTATTTGATTTTTGGCGGTAGAATTTAAAGTAATTTCGGGGTCAATTTTTTCAACAAATTCAATAAAATTTTGCAAATGAGTTGAATTTTTTTGATTAAAATCGAGGCAAATAAAAAGGAATTCATTAATAATGTCGAGACCTTGAGTGGTAAAACGCGAAGCGATATTTATTTTATTTTGTTGATCGTTAAGAATTTTAAAGAAAAACTCAAAAACATCACTAGTTTTTGATAAATTAATTATGTTTTCTAAAGATTTATGATGTCTTGATGATTTTAAACTTGACCATAAATTTTGTTGTTGATCATTTTTGATTTTACAAAGCTCAAATAATTCATCCTCATCAACATTAAAAAATGGTGATTTTAATAAACAAGCCAAGTTAAAGCAATCAGATGGGAGTAGGGCAAACTTCGCTAAGTTTAAAAAATCTTGAATTAATAAATTTTCACTAAATTTAATTTTCCCAACGCTCACGAAAGGGATTTTTAAACGATTAAAATTTTGCGATAATTTTTCAATTAAACCATTTTTGCGATTACGCACTAGAATCATGATATCGCCATAATCAAGCGGGCGATTTTTATCTTTAATTAATCGTTTTTCATCGATCCATTTTTTAATTTTTTGAGCAATAAATTTTGCAATAATATCTTTGTTGTTATCGGTGGTTTGATTAGTAAAATCAATATTCCAGCTCAAATCGGTGGCGATTTTTTTCGATGATTTTTTTGAAGTTTTATTTAAATTATTATCAAATTCTAACTCATTTGGTAAAATTTCAATTTCTTCATTATTTGTTTTTTCATTAAAAATTTCATCATTTTGCCAAATTTCAACATGGCCTATGCTTTGGCGAAAAGATTGATGATTGACATATTTTCCAATTTTGCATAAAGCCTCATTAAGCGGATTTGCGTTTGATTGCGATGAGTTAAAAATTTCATCAACAAGGTTCAAAATGTTGATTCCGGAGCGAAAAGAAACATTTAAATCAACATTTTGTAATTTGTAATTAGATTTCTGCAAAAAATAATCGTGAAATAGTTTAGTTTGATTAATGTTGGCGCCTTGAAAGCCCATGATTGATTGCTTTTCGTCGCCAACCACAAAAATACTTCGCGATTTTTCGGCGGAACTTTCGCCCGAAAAAAAATCATCGGTTAAGGATTTTATGATTGACCATTGAATCGGGTTGGTGTCTTGAGCCTCATCGATCAAAATGTGATCAAAAGAGCTGTCCATTTTTAATTTTATCCATTCACAAAATTCAGGATTTTCTAAAATTTGGTTGGCGATATTAATCAAATCGCCATAATCTAAATAACAATTTTCAGTTTTAATTTTTTGAAAATCATCTAAAATTGCCACAATAATTTTAATTAAATTGGCGCTATTTTCTATCGTTATGAGTGCTTGATATTGTTGATTAAAACTCGCAATTTTAAAACAAAATTCATTAATGTTTTCCGCAAAAATTTCATCAATTTTTTTGCTAAATTTTCGTGGTGAATTTTCTTTGGTAAAAAATCCAGCAATTAAAAATTTAAAATTTTCAATTGTCGAATTTTCAACAAATTTTTTAATATTTTCATGATTTTTTAAATCATTTTTTCCAACGCTTTTTTGGAGCTCTTGAATGAATATTTTAAGTTGTGCAAGATCTAAATTTTCTACAAAATCATTAAAAATTTTAACGACAATTTCGGCAAAATTTTGATTAGCAAAATCTAAATTAAATTTTTTACAAATTTCTTTAATGGCATTGTCGATTCCGAAATATTTATGTTTAATGAAATTAATTTTATCTTTATTTTGTAAAAGGTTTGAAACCAATGAGGTGAAGCTTTCATCGCTAATTTGTGAATTAATTTTAAAAATTAAATCATGAAGATTTTTGTCGTTAAAAGCATTTTGCAAAATATTTTTTTGCGAGTTTTTGAGTAAAATTCTGGCTTGATTTTCTTCGAGCAATTCAAAATTTATCGGAATTTTTGCTTCAAACGGAAAGCTTTTTAAAATCGATTGGCAAAAACTATGAATAGTTTGAATTTTAATTTTTAATTCGGCATCTAAATTTTTTATTAAGAGCCCGCGAGCCTTAGAAAGAGTTTGGCTATCAGGTTTTCTCCCCGTCAAGTTTAATAATTTTTCAAATAATTCTTCATCGCTACAAATTATCCAATTTTGTAATTCGTGATTTAATCTTTCTTGCATTTCAATCGAGGCGACCTTGGTGTAAGTAAGGCATAATATTTTGTGCGGAGCGACATCTTCGAGTAAAAGTCGTAAAATTCTGTCGGTGAGAACTTTGGTTTTGCCCGAACCCGCCGAAGCCATTACCCAAACAGAATTTTTTGGATCGGATGCGAGTTGTTGATTTTGTAGAGGATTGAGCATTTTTGTTGTGTTTTGTTTTTTTAAAAGCTAATAAATTTCAACTTTAAAATTGATAATTTTGATTAGCTTTTAAAAAATTATTGAGAATTTTCAGAAGCTTTTTCTTCTTCTTGTTGTTCTTGATTTTCTTTGGTAAGGCTTTGCTCTTTTTCGCGAATTAGGCGACGATAGCGAGAAACATTGGCATTGTGCTCTTGAAGAGTGGCAGAAAATGTGTGATCGCCACGACCGCTTGCGACAAAATAAATGAAATCACTGCTAAGTGGGTTTAAAACCGCCTTGATTGAAGCCAGTCCAGGATTGCAAATTGG
>CAJBXX010000124.1 GCA_903959715.1 uncultured Alphaproteobacteria bacterium
AATTTTCATCAAAACTAAAACCTAAGACACCATGCAAATAAAGTCCAAAATCGTTCAAGAGCAACAACCCTCAAAAAAAGAAATTATCGATTGGCTTCAACTTAGTCGAAGCGAAAATGTCGGTCCAATCACATTTTTTAAAATACTCGAACATTTCGGATCGGTTGAAAATGCCTTAAAAAATTTCGATAATTTTCTAAATTCGTTAAAAAATCCACAAAAAATAAAATTATGCGAACGCTCAATCGCAATTGAAGAATTTGAAAAAACAGAAAATTTTGGTGGCAAAATTTTGATTTTTAGCGACCCGCTATATCCACAACTTTTGCGTGAAATTCCCGATTCTCCCCCACTAATTACGGTCAAAGGCGATCTTGATTTACTATCGCAAGAAAAAATTGCGGTTGTTGGCCCTAGAAACGCATCTTTTAACGCCTTGCTTTACGCCAAAAAATTCACTCTTTTACTCGGACAAAGTTCGGTTATAAGTGTTTCGGGAATGGCTCGTGGAGTCGACACCGCGGTTCATGAAGCCTCAATTTTAAGTGGCACCATTGCGGTTTTAGCTGGCGGGATTAACAATATTTACCCGCAAGAAAATACCAATCTTTACCAACAAATTTCGAAATGCGGTTTAATTTTAAGCGAAATGCCTTTTGACTATATTCCAAAGGGTCCAAACTTTATTCAACGCAATCGTTTAGTTTCGGGGCTTTCAATAGCTACAGTGATTATTGAGGCTGGGATAAAATCGGGAAGTTTGGCAACGGCAAGATTTGCCTCCGAACAAAATCGTGAAATTTTCGCAGTTCCGGGATCGCCTTTTGATCCTAGATGCCACGGCACTAATCGCCTTATCAAAGAAGGTGCAAATATCGTCACCGAAGTTGAAGATATCCTCAGCGCCACCACCAAAAAAAATTATTATCACAAAAAAACCGCTCAAATTTCTCAAATAAAAAAAGAGTATAATTTTTCAAATGACCAAGTTTCCAATGCAAGGCAAAAAATACTCGAGAAACTTAATTCCGAACCAACCAATATTGATTCTTTGATTTTCCAATTACAGATTCCAATAAACCTCTTCAACACCGCAGTTATGGAGCTTGAAATCGATAATCAAGTTGCGGTAAATTATGGCAAGATTGTTAAATTGATGGAAGGTTAATGTTGTAAAAAATTGTTGCTGTTACCCCCCCCTTCTCCACTTGCGGGGATTATTAACCTCAACTCAATCCATGAAATTGACGAATTTTTTCAATTAAATTTTGATAAATAATTTCGGTCGGAATTTTTTCCAAAATCCAATCGTAAATCAACATATCATCTTCATTTAAAAAGCTTTCACATATCTCTAAACCCAAGTCTGAAAGGTTATCTTTATTGGCGACAAAAAAATCGCCGAGCAAAAAATCGGTTTCTTTGCAACCACGATGAACGGCACGATAAATAATTTTTTTAAGCTGATTTTCTGTCGACATCGTTAAAATATTTTTGAATTTTTTCTAAAGTTTTCGTTAAATTATTACCACAATATTCAAGGGCGGGAGCATTGCCCCACACTGGCTTTGGGAATGTTGCATCGTTTTTTTTGCGAGCAATTACATGAATATGAAGTTGCGAAACGACATTGCCCAAATTAGCGATATTTAATTTATCGCACTCAAATTCTTTTTTCAAAATTTCCGCCACAAAATTAATTTCTTTTAACAAAATAATTTGATCGTCAAAACTAAGATCGACGATATCTTTTAAATTATTTTGCTTTGGAACCAAGATTAGCCAAGGGTAATTGGCATCATTCATTAAAAGAACTTTGCATAATTCGAGATCGCCAATAAAAAAACTATCTTGTTGTAATTTTTTATCCAAAATAAACATAAATTTGTTTGAGAATTTAATTTTATAAATAGAATC
>CAJBXX010000125.1 GCA_903959715.1 uncultured Alphaproteobacteria bacterium
ATAATTATAAACTTCATTGAAAATACTAAATTCGGAATTTTGATAATATCTGGTTTTTAAAAAATTTAAATTTGCTTCTATTTTTTTTAATTTATTTACATTTTCATCGGTTAGAATAATATAAGGCTTATCCTTATCCGTATTAATAAATTTTTTATTACCACTTCCTCCAACAATACCAAGATTAGCCAATTCTTGACTTTTATTTTTGGCATCTTCTATTGAATTAAACATTAATAAATAATTATTGGATTTATCAGTTCCATCAATATGATGCTCAACTCTTCCTCCTCTTTGTGTTATAAAATTAATAGAAGACACAGCTTTTTCAGCCATAGCTTTAGCAACTATAGCTGGAGAAGCCTCAACTTTAGGAGCAACAACTGCGGGGGCTAGGATTGGAGAAGCCTCAACTATAGAATCATCCATAACATCTTTTACTCCTTCAATAGCATTTTCTAAAAAACCATCTTGATACACTGGATCAATAGCTTTATAGTGAACCAATTTAACAGCAAAAGGAACTCTATAACTTCCAGCTTTTTCAATAGCGGAAGCCATGGCATCTTTAATCCATTGTGGATCATTTTTAAAAGCACCGCCTCCAAGCTGAGTTAATAAAATTGACTCAATTGGCTGACCATCCAAAATTTTCTTGGCGTTATTTTTTAAACCCTCAAGGAGAGTGTGCTCATAAGCTCCCTCTAAAACAATTTTTGCGAGAGGTTCCCATAATTTTTTTCGCTCTTCTTCAGTTACATCATCGCCCAGATTAGAATAATTAATACCTATCGCGGAAGCATATATCTGGGTTACTAATTTTTTATCATCACTTGAAGTTACTTCGGTATCTCGATGAATACCAACTCGAAGAGCATTTTTAAGTTGTTGCCTAAACTCATCTCCACCTTGTTGTAATAATGTGTTTAATGCTTCTAAATTTCCCTTGGTAGATTCAATATAGCCATTTTTAAAAGCAAAAAAATCGCCCGCAGGAATTTCTTTATGCGAAAAATAAAGTGACTCTGGATGCGTTTTCCTATCGGGACTTTCAATTTTCAATTCCTTTGCCTTATCAATAATTAATTTTTGAACGCCAACAAAACAATTGATTTGATTATCATCGGTTTGACCGATGAAAGCATCTGCATCGGTTGACACAATACCATTTTTTATACCAACACAGAAATTCCTGTATGCAAGCCCAGCAGGAGCAGACATGGCACAAATTGGTCCCTGAGTAAAATTATTCTTGTAATTTTTTGTTCCATCGCTTGGTCCAATAAATGGATTGATATGTTCAAGAGTATTGAATTGCGATGCAACCATAAATACACCTCCTGAACTTCTATGCAATTCCTCTATATCCCGGACTATATTTATCCCATAAACTCCTGTGTTGCGAAAACTATGATTCGCAATCAAAGTTCGTAATTCAGATTCAGACTCAGAAAGTGTTGGCGTAGAAAAACTGCCAATTTTAAGACTTTTATCATTAGGTAAATCAAATCTTGATTGATCTGATGTTAAAGCTCTTCTGAGAAAATTTTGCGTATTAGAATAATTTTCATCTAAAACACCAAAAGCATTAACAAAAAAATTTTCTCTATCTAACGGCATATCTGATAAGGTTTAAATGTTAAAAAAATAGAATCTAATTTAACAACTTTAACAAACTATCAAGTTTAATTTAAAGATTCTCAAATTATTCTTTGTTCTATTATAAGTAAAAGTAAAAATAAAAGTAAATTAAAACTAACCATAAATAATTAGTTTTTAACTATCATTGAATGAGAAATTGTTTTATACAAACATTGATTTTGTTAAAAAATTCTGTAATATTTAATTTATTATTTTTCATCGTATAAATAATAAATTTTAAAAATAAATTTTTCATGAAAAAAGCAATTATACTTTTAAGCGGTGGGCTTGATTCCGCAACCACTTGCGCCATCGCCAAAAGCCAAGGATTTGAACTTTATGGCTTAAGTTTTTTTTATGGACAAAGACACCAAGTTGAACTTGAATCCGCTCAAAAAATCGTCAATTTTTTTCAATTTAAAGATTATAAAATTGCCAATATTGATTTAAGAATTTTCGGCGGTTCGGCTTTGACTTCCGATATCGAAGTGCCGAAAAATAATATAATTGAAAATCAAAATTATAACGCGCCGATCCCAGTCACTTATGTTCCCGCCCGCAATACAATTTTTCTATCTTACGCCCTCGCCTTCGCCGAAGTTGTAAAAAGTTTTGATATTTTTATTGGCGTTAATGCCGTTGATTATAGCGGTTATCCAGATTGTCGCAAAGAATTTATCGATGCCTTTCAAACTCTTGCCAATCTTGCCTGTGCTTCATCTTCGCAAAATTTTGGAAGCTTCAAAATTCACACCCCATTAATTGCCTTAAAAAAATCGGAAATTATTCAAAAAGGCGTCGAATTGGGGGTTGATTATTCAATCACTCATTCATGTTATGATCCAAAAATTATTGATGGTGAAAATTACGCTTGTGGCACTTGCGATTCTTGCTTGATAAGGCTTGATGGCTTCAAAAAAGCCGGCTTAGTTGATAAAATAAAATATATTTAAAAATTTTATCGACCTTTACCGGGTGAATTTTCTGAAGTATTGACTCGCGAATTAATGTTTTTACTTGAGGGATGTTTTTGAGTAAAAGATTCTTCTTTTACTACTGGGCTTTTAATTCCTTTTATATCAACAGTATTAAAACGACTCTCATCATATTTTCCCATCATTTGACGACAACTAGCAAAATTTAAATCAGGAGGAGTTATAATTATTTCTTGATTATTTTTATCATCCATTTTTGCATCTTTTGCATCACCATTTTTAGCAATTCTTTCCTTCATTTCTTCGTTGCTAATAATCCGAATAACACCCGAAATAGTCTTTGAATTAACCTCGATTCTATCATCAACCTTGGTATTTTCATTGGTAATAAGCAAAAAGGGATTCTCTAAAATTTTTGAATTCAAATCTTTTTTACCTTCGCTATTAATAACAACAAGATTTCCCGATTCATCTACGCTAGCAAGCCAAGAAGCTTTTTTTTGAGGCTCTGGTTTAAAGACCTTAGACCAATCAATCTCTTTACAAAGATCCTCAAAAGATTTAAGGTTTTCTGCTGAAAGAGAATTGTCACGATTAGGACTTTTTGCACTTGGTGAAGAAGAATCCCTATTTAAACCCGAATTTAAATTTGAAAAATCATTTACACTTATTGCGTTTATTGCTTTTGTGAATTTTAAAAATTCTTCTTGGTTTTTTGTGTCTTTGAATTCTTTTTTACCATTATCGTTTTTGGTGAATATGTCGATATATTCATTAATTAATGTGGCTTTTTCACGAAAATCTTTGAAATCTTCTTCCTTTCCTGGATTTTTATCGGGATGAAGGGATAAATAAGTTTTATTTAAAAACTTTTTCCATTCTTCATAAAATTCATTTAAACTATCGTTATCATTGATTTCTCCCAATTTATCTTTTAAAGTTTTACCCTCTTCACCCATGGGACCAATGCCTTCAATAGCTTTTTTTAAATCAGGAATTTTCATTTTATGCGATTATTATTTATAAAAATATTGTGAATTAATAATTAATTTAAAAATGCTAAATTTATTTTATTCAAAATGCAAAATAAATATTTTTAATTGCTAAGAACATATTTTTCTTCATCTTCAACAACCTTTCCGCCCGCCTCTTTCAAGAGCAAAAAGAATGGTTGAAAAAATTCAAAATTAGTTTTTTTGTAAATTATTTGCTCAATTTTTGCCGAAGATAAATTGGCAATTTCAAGAGTTTTGCACCCCAAATTGCGTGGCATAATTTTTAAAGTTTCCGCTAATTTTAAATCATCGCAAACCGTTAACATTTCGGCTTTGTTTATTCTTTTTGAAACTCTGATTCGACGATTATTTAAATAAGCTCCGAAACCCTTCTCGGAGTAGTAGAGTTCACCTCCAATAATTTTAGAAATTGCCACCGAAATCGCTTCGCTTTGACCATTAACATTGTGATAAATCAAAGCGATGCTCACGGTAAAATCGGTTGAAGCGCGAAGTAAATTTTCAATGCCATCGACGACATGAATAATCAAACTATATTCCGAATTTTCTTGATTGGAAATTTTTTGTCCATCACTAAAAACAATATTAAATTCGGGGCGAAATTTGGCAAAATCTTCGATTAAAATTTGTTTGACTCGATTATAAGAAGCACTGGTAAATTTTGAAGCCGAGGCTGGATTTGATTGCAAATTTTCGAGCTCAACGAAATCACGCGAAATGTGATTTGAGGCCTTCTCGATTGCCTTGATAATAATATTTAAATTAGCGCTAAATCGCATAAATTTTTTATGTAAATTGTGATTGTGAAAGAAATTTATTAGTATTTTTAACAGGTTTTAAGTTAAATTCCATGATTATTTCATCAAAATTTTTTAAACGCACCAAACTATGCCCGAAAAAATTTTTATCATCATGCCCCAAATTGTCGGAACGATAATGGCTTCCGCGACTCTCCTTGCGGTTCAAAGCACAGAATCCAACCGCCACCGCATTTAACAATAAATTTTCAAGTTCTAAATATAAAATTAATTCTTCATTCCAAAATAAATTTTTAGTTAAGATTTTATAATTATTAAGTTTTTTCAATAACTCCTTATTAAAGTTAATTCCTTCTAAAATTAAATCGTGATTTCTAAAAACGCCCAAAGTTTTTTCATTATTTTTTTGCATTAATTTTTTTATTTCACTTAGAGGCTGTTGATTTTTGATTTCATTAGAATTTTTGTCTGAAACAAATTTTTGATTAAAATTAACAATTTTTTGTTGGGCAATTTTTTGCGAAATTTTTGCAATTTCCGCAGAATTTTTTTGATTTAATTGAACATTTTTCGAGGCATTTTCGCCAGCAATTTTGCCAAAAACAATCAAATCGAGCAGTGAATTACAACCCAAACGATTAGCTCCGTGAACCGAATGACAAGCAACTTCGCCAACCGCCATCAAGCCCGCAATAACATTGCAATCAACATCGCAAGCAACTCCGCCCATTGAATAATGCGCAGACGGCGCGATTGGAATTAAATCTTTTTTGACATCGAGTTTTAAAAATTTCTCAATCAAATCAACCGCTCCGGGGATTTTGTTTCGTAAAGTTTCTTGCGATAAATGACGCAAATCTAGATAAAGATAATCAGAATTTTCACCAGCACCATTGCCCTTGAAAATCTCCTTCGCCATTGATTGTGCGATAACATCGCGTGATGCCAATTCCATCATTTTTGGGGCATAATCTTGCATAAATCGATGATGATTTTTATTGAGCAAATATCCGCCCTCGCCTCGCGTTGCTTCTGTAACCAAAAAGCCCGAACCATAAATTCCCGTTGGATGAAATTGCACAAATTCCATATCTTGCAAATCGATTCCAGCCTTGAACGCCAACGCCGTGCCGTCTCCGGTGCAAATAGTTGAAGAAGTGGTGTTGTGATAAATTTGACTATATCCACCCGTTGCCAAAATCACAATTTTTGACGAGAAAATAATGAGTTCGCCATTATTTAAATCGACCGCCAAACAGCCAAAACATTGATTATTTTCCACTAATAAATCGATAACAAAATATTCGTTAAAAAAATTTATATTATTTTTTAAAGCTTGTTGATAAAGAGTGTGTAAAATTGTTTGCCCAGTGTTATCCTTAGAATAACAAGCGCGGTGAGCGATTTCGCCCTTACCAAAATCAGTGCTTTGCCCGCCATAAGCTCTTTGAGCGATTTTATTATTTTCATCGCGTGAAAAAACTACACCGTTTTTTTCGAGGTAAATTATGGCATCGCAAGCGTTCTTGCACAAGATTTCAACCGCATCTTCGTCCGCCAAGAAATCCGAACCTTTTATGGTATCAAATGCATGCCATTTCCAATCATCTTTGATGACATTTCCCAAACTCGCATTAATGCCACCCTTCGCCGAGACGGTGTGGCTGTTGGTCGGCAAGACTTTACTAATTATTGCAATATTTTTTAAATTATTATCGCAAGCCGAAACCGCACTCATCAAGCCCGCACCACCAGCGCCGATAATTAATACA
>CAJBXX010000126.1 GCA_903959715.1 uncultured Alphaproteobacteria bacterium
ATGTAAAAAATATTTTATTAATCATAATATTGTTGATTTAACGATTTATTAATTTGATTTTAAAAATATTTTTGGAACTATAATTTCTGAAAAATATTAAATTATAAAAACATGCAAAGCTTGTCAAAAAATTTTTGTTTTATTAAATTATTTATGAAAAAAATGTCTTAATTTTGGAATTTAAATTGCGTTTTGAAGGTTAAAAAAGATTGCGATTGATTGTGAATTTTGTTTGTAAATTTTTTGTAAAAAAATATTTTGTCAAATTAAATTTAATCATTACAATTAATCGAATAAAGTCCCTTCATCTTCAAATTAAAATTGTGGGATTTGGCAATATCAACAAAACAAAATATTACAATGGAAGCTAGAATCAAAAACACTCACGACAAAAAATTGAGAAAAGATTTTGAATTAATTTTACCAAAAGAATTGGTTAATAAGAAAATTGATGAATATATCGAAAAAATCAAAGGCACTTTTAATATTAATGGTTTTCGCAAAGGGCAGGTTCCCGTAAGCGTTATCAAAGAAAAACACGGTTCGGCAATCATGATTGACGAAGTCGAAAAATTGATTTCCGAAAATATTAAAAAAATCGTTGATGACAACAAAATAAAGCTCGCTTTACAACCAAAAGTTGACCTCAAAAAAATTGAAATGGGGCAAGATGTTGAAATTAATTTAATCATGGAATTATTCCCCGAAGTTCCTGAAATTGAAATCAAAAAAATCAAAATTACCAAAAGAGAAATCGAAATTGCCGAAATCGAATTGGCGGATGAATTAAAAAGATTTGCCAAATATTTTTGCACTTGGGATAAGCAAGATGCCGGCTACAAAGCCAAGCTTAACGACGCGGTAAAAATTGATTATGTTGGCAGAGTTGACAAAAAAGAATTTGATGGCGGAAGCGCCAAAGATTATCAACTAGAACTTGGTTCAAAAAGTTTTATTGATGATTTTGAAGAGCAGTTAGTTGGCAAAAAAGCCGGAGATGAATTAACGGTTAAGGTTAAATTTCCCAAAGATTATCGCGTTGAAGATTTAGCCGGAAAATCGGCGGAATTTGAAGTGAAAATTCATGAAATTTTAGTAGCAAAATTGCCTGAAATTAACGATGAATTTACCAAAAATAATCTTGGCATTGAAAATAAAAAAACACTCGAAGAAAATCTTAAAAAAGAACTAGAAAAACGCAATGAAGAAATGAGCTTCGACGCCTTTAAAATAGAGCTTTTTGATTTTTTAAATAATAAATATGATTTTGAATTGCCGGCAGGAATGGTTGACGAGCAAACCAATATTATGTGGCGTGAAATTGAGGAAGAATTAAAAACCAATCCACAAAAATTTAAAAATGATAAAGAAAAAGAAAAAGCTCGCGAAATCAAGGAAGAGTTGGCTAAAAAGATGATTCGTTGTGGCATTATTTTATCAAAAATTTGTGAACAAAATAAAATTGAATTAAGCAAAGAAGATTTTGATAAAGAAATTGCCAAAGTTTTAGCGAGATTTCCTGGACAAGAAAAACAAGTGATCGAATATTATCAAAAAAATCCTCAAATCATTGAAAACATTAGGCTCACAGCTATCGAAACTAAGGCAATAAATTTTGTCATGAATCAAGAAACAACCGAAAAAAAGAAAAATAGTTTCAAAGATTTTGAAAAATTTTATAATAAATTATTGGAAGAGTTAAAATAAAATTTCTTTATTTATTTTGACGAGCTAATAAATAATTTTGAGTTATTAAAAATGCACTAGCATTTTTAATAATCAAAAATATAATTGAGAATAAATTCAAAAAATTTAGCTTCAAAAAAGCTTTTTCTTTTTAAATCAAATTGAGATTTTAATTTTAGCGGGTGTAGCTCAACGGTAGAGTTCCAGCCTTCCAAGCTGGCCGTGAGGGTTCGATTCCCTTCACCCGCTCCAATTTTATTTTTTCAAATCC
>CAJBXX010000127.1 GCA_903959715.1 uncultured Alphaproteobacteria bacterium
AATCCCAGGGGCAAGTCGTCTTCGAAATCAAAATGAAATTTTCAATTGAGAAAAGCGACGAAGCCAAGGCGACGCGGGTCCCAGTCATGAATCTTTTTCGAAGAAAAAGATGGAGCGTTTTTATCCAAAACATAGAAAAAAAGATTATAAAACAAATTCTAGAAGTTTTGGAAGAGGTCGATAAAACATCACATTAAATTAAGGGGAGGCGACCGATTTTTTTTTGTAACATTTTCTACTTGAATTTTTTCAACGATTGTTCCGATAGCAACGCCAGCTAAGGTTCCGATAGTTGCACCCGCTATCACGGTTATAACAACTGGCGCTGAAAAAACTATTCCAACTGTTAGAGCCGAAACACAAAGACCCGCACCTGCTCCAACTAAAGCACCACCACCGATAATCAAATTTTTATTAATCGATGCATCCTCTTTTGAGGGTTTTGATAACGATCCTGGATGCGATTTTGATGTTAAAGTTGTTGGGGATTCAATTTCTTCGGGGTTTAAGGGCGGTTGTTGTGAAGGTGGTGTTGATGTTGGCGATGACGGAGGCGATGGTGGCGATGGTGGCGATGATAGGGATGACGGAGGTTGTGGTGGCGATGGTGATGGAGTTATTGTTTTTATTTCCTCTTTAGTTCCCGCTCCGACCTTACTTTTAGCTCCCGCTATCGGACTTACTTCTGCTTCTTCAACTCTCGCTATCGGACTTACTTCTGCTTTATTTTGTGGCTGTAATGTTAAATTATTTTGGGTTAATTCATTTAATAAATTTTCTACTCTAATATGAAGATTTTGCGATGCAATTTCTAGAGTATTTGATCTAGCAGTATCTCTAAAATTGCAATCGGCTTTTTTTTCTAGGAGTGATTGAATTGTTGTTGTTTCTAAAGGTTCTATTGGGATTTTAACTCTTGCTTCAGCTTGCCCTCCCGCTCTCAATCCCACTCCCGCTCCATCTTCTCCAGCTTCCCCTCCCGCTCTCAATCCCACTCCAGCTCCATCTTCTTCAGCTTCCTCTTCAGCTCGTCCTCCCACTCCCACTCCATCTTCTTCAGCTTTCTCTTCAGCTCGTCCTATCACTCCTACTCCTGCTACAGTTTCATCTGGTGACCGTTGATCTTGTGTTAATTTTTCTTCAAGCATTCTTGTTATTTCAGTGCGACCAAGATTCGAAGCTATATTTAGCATGGTAATTTCATTCCCTGTTTCATCTTTGAAATTGGACTTTATTATCTCTGATTCACTTTTATTTTCGGATTTTGCAATTTGAATAATTGTTCTTAAGGCGTTAACATTATTATTTTTGATAGCAAGATAAACTAATTTGTGATCATCAATAACTGTAGTTAAAGATTCATCCCCCAATTTTTTCATATATTCTAAGACGAACGATAATAATTCCGGATCACTTTGTTTAGTTAAAGTTTGAATTAATGATTCTTTACCAGTTTCAAACGCTGCATAATCTAGAATTAAATCTGGAGCGATTTTAAACGCCTTTTTAAATGCTTCTTTTTCATCAATATTAACTAAAAAATGAAATAGATTTATTCCATTCATACTTTTAATATTTAAAATATCTGATTGTTCATAATCTTCTTCTGGCAAGGTTTCTATGCATTTTAATAATAATTTTTCATTTAAATCATTATGCGTCATAATAGTATTAGAATGGCTTTTAATCGTTGCAATTATTTCTTTTTCTTCTTCTGTAACTCCAGCTTTAAAATTCAAGGTTTCATCACCTTGTTTATCGTAAAAAAAATCTTCAAAACTAACCTTATTCTTTTCTTTAAATTTTTTTAAAAATTTTAAATAGAAATAAAAATTATTACTGATTGGTGT
>CAJBXX010000128.1 GCA_903959715.1 uncultured Alphaproteobacteria bacterium
CTTCATCAGATATTTTTGGATCACAAAAATCCATGGATATGATGCTTGGAACATTTCTTTTATCGCACGGAAATTATGCTGGCGGAAGTTTAAGAGATCGCTTTGAAAAGCAACATGTAGCAAAAGCTATAAATATAAGTGATTTGGAAAGTTTTGTTAACCAAGCTAGCACAATTAACGATGAAGAATGTCGTTATATTAATGCATTAAAAATCTTAAAATGGGAAATTGCATGGATGCCAATTCTTGTGGAAAAAAAGAAATCCCTTGATGTTAAAAAATATAAAATTTTCAAAGCAAATTTTGTTAGATTTATTTACTCATACTACTTAGCTGGAAGAAGATCTGATAGTATTATGCCGATAATTGCCAAAATGATTAAGTCTGACGATAAAAATAATCTCTTGGTAACCGAAGATCATATCAAAAATATTCAAACATTAATTGAATCTCAAAATATATATCACGGTGCAGCAAGAAAGAAGTGCGTTGCACTATTATATTTGCTTGAAACATATTATACTGAAGACACTACCAATATTAAAAATGAGAGCCTAAGTATAGATCATTTGTTACCAAAATCAAAAAACAAAGAAAAGAATATGATTCATTCGCTTGGTAATCTTGTCTTAATGTCAAAAACAAAAAATTCTTCCTTTGGAAATCAGGAAAACTTAAGAGCAAAAAAAGAATCTTACCAAAATTCTGGATTAAGATATTCAGCAGAAAGTTTTAATGAAGATTTTGATTATCTTAAAGTAGATCAAAGACAGAAAAAAATCTCAGAAGACATTGTAAAAGTATTAAGAGGGGACAAAATATTTTAATTTACTTTGTGTTTATTTGTTCAAAGCGATGTATTGCTTTTTTCTTTGATTGAAGGGCTGATATTGCCACATAAGTTAAAGTTATAAATATTGACTATGTTCCCAAGTTTATTTGATCTTCTAGGGTTAAAGGGGGTTTGAGGTATTTTGTCATCAGAGGTCTGTAAGTGATTGTCCCGCCCTGGTGCGCTAGATTTACCAAGAAGCGTCGGCGGGCACTATTAATTTCGATTAAACACTCAACAAGCTGTAATGTCAAGTAGATTGTTTAAAAAATTAAAAAGCCAAAATAATTTTAAAATAAGATTGATGGCTTGATATTGATATAAATCTATTTTTTCGAAACGGATTGTTTCGGAAATAAGATTTTTCTAACATAAATTGGTGTTTAATAAATAAATTTTATTCTAAAATAAAATTGTAAAAAATATAAAATTATATTTCAAATTTCTTTTCAATTTCTACCCAAAGCACAATTTTGAAAATCAATTGATTGTAAAAATATCTGATTTATTTTTTAGATATTATTAAAATTTTTACAAACATTCTGATTGCTTCAAAAGATTATTTTTTTATTATTCAAGTTTAATCAAGAAACTGCTATGAACAGCCAAATTTCTCTTCAAAAATTTTTTTATCAAATCATCAAGCCTTATAAATTTTGGTATTTTTTGATGATGCTAACACCAATAGTTTCGGCACTTTTCATGCCCGTTAGCAACTACGCACTCAAATTGATAATTGATCATTTGGCGGTTAATCAAAATTTTACAATTAGCGATATTATTTTCCCGGTAACCCTTTTTTGCCTTGCGGTTTTTGTGGCGCAAATGATTTGGCGAGTATATAATTATGGCGATTACAAATCGCAACCTTTTATCGAAGCCAATATTATAAACAAAGCTTACTCAATGCTTCTTGAGCATAATTATCAATTTTTTCAAAATAATCTTTCGGGCAAAACGGCGAGTCAAATCGCCACTTTACGCGATAAATATGTAAGCATTCACGATCATATTTTTCATGGTTTTACCCATTGCATTTTAACAATTTTAATAACATTAATAATTTTTTTTAACATTCACCAATCAATCGCAATTGCTAATTTATTATGGCTGGCAATTTCGATTCCATTAATGTTTTACTCCAAGAAAAAAATTTTTTTTCTAGCAAAAAATAGCACCGAAGCTCGTCAAAAAATTACTGGATTGATCAATGATAGCATTGCCAATATCAGTACAGTTTTGCATTTTGCCAATCGCAATTTTGAAAAAAATTTATTGAAAAATGCCAATGATGATTTTGTAAATTTAGAGAAAAAAAGAATTTGGTTTATTAATATTAATCATTTTTGGATTGGTTTAGTTTATGCGGTTTTGCCAATCGTCACTTTGTTTTTAATGATTGATTTGCGTCAACAAAATGTTATTTCAATCGGCGATTTTGTCTTGGTTTTGGCGTTGATGTTTCATCTCTTTGATTATTCTTGGGTAATGCTTCAGCATGTCGATGGCTTGATTAATGATTATGGACAATTGAGTGAAGCATTTGCAATTTTTGATGAAAAAAATTTGGTTAAAGAAAATAATAAATTGCAAAATTTAAAAATAACAAATCCACAAATTATTTTTAAAGATGTTAATTTTAAATATAGTGAAAATTTAGTTTTGCGTGATTTTAGTTTAACGATAAATCCGGGTCAAAAGATTGGGCTCGTAGGTCATTCGGGTGCCGGAAAATCAACTTTAGTAAATTTACTTTTAAAAGTTTTTATTAACTATTCGGGTATAATTAGTATAAATCAACAAAGTCTAATAGAAATTAATAATGATGATTTGCGTGCAAATATTGCGGTAATTCCGCAAGATCCGGCATTATTTCATCGCAGTATTTTTGACAATATTGCTTATGGCAATCCTAACGCTTCACGCCAAGAAGTGATTGAGTCGGCAAAAAAAGCTCACATTCACGATTTTATTTTTTCCTTAGCGAGTGGTTATGATACTTTGGTTGGCGAGAGAGGGGTCAAGCTTTCGGGCGGTCAAAAACAGCGAATCGCGATTGCGCGGGCTCTGTTAAAAAATGCTTCGATTTTAATTCTTGATGAAGCGACTTCGTCGTTAGATTCCAAAACCGAAAGTGAAATTCAGCAATCGATTTTGGAGATTTTAGAATTAAAAAATATTACCATAATTGCCATCGCCCATCGTCTTTCGACCATCAAAAATATGGATCGGATTGTTGTTATCGAAACTGGCAAAATTGTCGAAGATGATAATTTTGTAAATTTAATTAATAAAAATGACGGAAAGTTTAAAGAGATGTGGAATCATCAAATTAATGGCATGATAAATTAAGTAAAAACAAAAAAATTTTAAAAAAGGCGATTTCTTGATTTCGCTTTTAAATTGCAAGCCAGAATTTCATCATGAATTCATTGATAAATTTTATTTTTTAAAAATTTTTTAATTATGACGAAATATGTTATTTTCCAATAATTTGGTTGAATAGTAATTTTAAATTTTTAAAAATACAAAAAATTTATTTAATCAATTTAACA
>CAJBXX010000129.1 GCA_903959715.1 uncultured Alphaproteobacteria bacterium
GTAAATTTATGGTTTTATTTCAAAACATTATTAATTGCAAATATTTAAAAAAATATTTTATTCTCGAAAGTTTTGTAAAAAATTTTTAAATGCAAAACTTTATAAAAAACTTAAATTTTTACTTGCACTTGTTGTTAAACTTATTATAAAATTACAACATATTTTTACTATTTTAAAACTATCACCAAACTTAAATTAAAAATGACAAATCAAAACGCAATTATTCCTGCTGTTGGCAAAGATATTCAATCGGTTTCGCTAGTTGGCGAAATGCGTAAATCTTACCTAGATTACGCCATGAGCGTTATCGTTTCGCGCGCCATTCCAGATGCTTGCGACGGGCTCAAACCAGTTCATCGCCGAATTCTTTTCGCCATGTATGAAGGCGGTTATGATTACAATAAAGCTTTCAAAAAATCGGCAAGAATTGTCGGTGAAGTGATGGGTAAATATCACCCGCACGGTGATTCGGCAATTTACGAATCTTTGGTGCGAATGGCTCAAGATTTTTCGATGCGAGTGCCCTTAATTGATGGACAAGGAAATTTCGGCTCGATTGATGATGATCCAGCGGCCGCAATGCGTTATACCGAGTCACGACTTGAAAAAATTTCGCATACCATGCTTGACGATCTCGACAAAGATACTGTCGATTTCGTCCCGAATTATGATGGTCACGAAAAAGAGCCAAAAGTTTTGCCGGCGCGTTTTCCGAATCTTTTAGTAAACGGATCAGGTGGTATCGCCGTAGGTATGGCAACCAATATTCCGCCTCACAATTTGGGCGAAGTAATCGATGCTTGTTTAAATTATATTGAAAATAATGAAATCACCATCGAAGAAATTATAAAAATTGTTCCTGGACCAGATTTTCCAACTGGCGGGATTATTCTAGGCAGATCGGGTCATGATTCCGCAGCTCGCACTGGACGCGGTTCAGTCGTAATGCGTGGTCGCCATAAAATTGAAAAAAAATCGGGTGGCAAAAATGTAATTGTTATCACCGAAATTCCTTACCAAGTCAATAAAGCCAAGCTCGTAGAAAAAATCGCCGAACTCGTTAAAGATAAAAAAATTGAAGGTATTACAGATTTACGCGATGAATCCGACCGCGATGGCATTCGCGTGGTGATAGAGCTCCGTAAGGACGCCATGGAAGAAGTTATCATCAATCAACTTTACAGTTTCACCGAATTACAATGTAATTTTAGCGTCAACATGTTGGCTTTAAATCATGGCCAGCCCAAATTAATGAACCTTCTCGAGGTCATTAAAATTTTCGTTGATTTCCGCTTTAATGTCACAACTCGACGCACCAACTTTTTACTCAATCGAGCACGAGACAAAACTCACATTTTAATTGGCTTGGCGGTTGCGGTTGCAAATATCGATGAAATTGTTGACCTCATCAAAAAATCAAAAGACATCACCGAGGCTCGCGAAAAACTTCTGGCGCGTGCTTGGCCCGTTGGCTTGATCGAAACCATGATCAAACTAGTTCAAGATAAAGGCAATGTCGTTAAAGACGGTAATTTTTATTTCACCGAAGTTCAAGCTCGAGCAATTCTTGAAATGCGTTTGGCGCGCTTGACGGGTCTTGAAATGGAAAAAATCAACGAAGAATTAAAAGCCTTGGCACTTGAAATTTCAGGCTATCTTGAGCTTTTATCAGATCGCCAAAAAATGATGGAATTAGTTAAAAAAGAATTAATTGCAGTAAAAGATGAGTTCGCCACTCCTAGAAAATCAACGATTGAAGATTCAGAATTTGAAGTTGATATCGAAACTTTAATTCCAAAAGAAGAAATGGTTGTGGTAGCGACGATGAATGGCTATATCAAACGCGTAGCACTTTCTTCATATCGGACGCAACGCCGTGGTGGCAAGGGTCGCAGTGCCATGGATGTTCGCGAAGAAGATATCGCCACCGATATTTTCGCCACCAACACTCATACTCCAATTCTATTTTTCTCAAGCAAAGGTAAATGTTATAAATTAAAAACTTATAAACTTCCACTCGGCACGCCACAAGCTCGCGGACGCGCACTCGTTAATCTTCTTCCACTTGAAGCTGATGAAAAAATTAGCACAATTTTAGCACTTCCCGAAAATGAAGAAAGCTGGAAAGATTTGAGCATTGTTTTCGCCACTTCAAACGGCGATATTCGACGCAATTCGATGGATCAATTCGTCGATATTCGCTCAAGCGGTAAAATTGCCATGAAACTTGAGGGCGACGAAGCCTTGATTGGCGTAGCTTTATCAACTGAGAAAGACGATATTTTACTTTCCACTAAAAATGGTAAATGCATTCGCTTCCCCGTTGCAAAACTTCGCGTTTTCCAAAGTCGTAATTCAACTGGGGTCCGCGGTATCAAGCTTGAAAGTGGCAATAAAGTTATCGCTTTATCAATCATCAAACATGCTGGCGAAGATTCCGAAATTAAAGAAAAATATTTGAAAATCGATTTAGAACAAAGATTAGCTCTTCGCGACGCTTTAATTCACAACAAAAAACTTGCCGAAAATCCAAGCGATGATTTATTAATTCAACCGCTTGAAATCCCTCAAATTAAAGGAGCGGAGCTTGATCAAAAAATTGTCGAGCAAATGGCGCTTGATGAAGAATTTATTTTAACCATCACTGAAAATGGTTATGGCAAACGCTCTTCGGCCTATGAATATCGCATCACCAATCGTGGCGGTTCGGGCATTACCAACATCATCACCTCTAAACGCAACGGCTTGGTCGTAGCCAGCTTCACCGTCGAGAGTAAAGATCAAATCATGATTATCACCGATAAAGGCACCTTGATTCGCACCGAAATTGGCTCGGTTAGAATTAGCGGACGCAACACCCAAGGAGTCACTTTAATTAAAACTAAAGATGAAACCGTGGTTTCTGTCGCAAGAATTGCTCATACGGGAAATAAAGAAGTTGACGAAGCCGAAACGGGTGAAGACTTAGGTGGAGAAGCTTTAGAAGGCGAAACTTCTTCGACCGATATTGCGTAAATTATTGCCTAAATTAATTATTCTTACTTTAAAAAATCCCCATTGGAATAAAAATTCTAATGGGGATTTTTTTATTTTTTCAAATTGGTAATTTTTTCGCTAAACATTCCTCGACTCTACAAAATCTTGAATTTGTTGATTAAGATTCAAATTTCAAATTAGGCAATATATTTTTGGAAAAAAAACTCGATTAAAAATTTTTATCCAAAAATATGAAATTATAAATGTTTAAATCAAATTATACCGATTTTTCTCAAACGACATAACGAGGAGAACGAGCTTGTTGCAATTGAGTAGGAGAAGAGATTAAACTGCCTCCTTCGCGATTAACAGAAGAGTTTGGTCGATCTGGATTTGTTAAATTAGTTTGCTCCAGCGTATCTGGATGATTAAACACCAAATCCGCTCTAATCGCCCGTTGTTCTTCTATCATCTGTCTTCTCGGACCAATTGATCCATTTCTTTGCATATAGCTCCGAGCTTGCTGAAGAGCCAAAGCTCCTAATCCAACAGCAACAATAGGAATCATTGCATTTTGATAAAGCTGGAGAGTGGCATCTTGTCGCTCCATATCATATTCTCTAATGCGCGCCAATGATTCGTTTGTAGCGTTAGATCGATAAACTAAATTACTTGGATAAACTAATTCACCAGCAATGGTTACAACTGAACAACCAAGACCAATCGCACTTGTAGCCATAGCGAAGGGTAAAAACAAATTTCGTAAACTCAACGATCTCGATCCAACTCCAGGTTCAACCGCAACTTCCTCGAGTTGGGCAACTTGAACTCTTGAAGAGCTAGAGGCAGATTCGGCAACTTGAACTTGATCTCTTGGAGAATTTTGTTGATCGCTCGATCGAGGACTAGAAATTCCTATAATTGTATTTGAATTTTGCATAAAAAATTAAGTTATTTTAATAAAATAACAATTAGTAAAATATAGGTTAAAATAATAGTCAACAAACATCTTGGAGATTTGAAAATTTTAAATTGGGTAACATATTTTGGAAATTGAAACTTTTCAAAAATTTTTAGCCAAAAGATGCGATTAGAATATTCAATTAGAAACTGAATTGGCGTTATTTAACCTCAATAATTTTATGCGTTGATTTTTCGCCAGCAATAATTGTGATTGAATTTTTCTTAACGCTTAAATATTCCGCAAGCAATTCTATCAAGGCTTTGTTTGCCTTACCATCTTCGGGAGGTTGACTAATTTTTACTCTTAAAATTCTTGCTCCAAACAAATCAACATCATCGCCGACCACTTCACTTTTTTTGGCATGCGTTATAACTTTTATCGAAATTTTCATTGTCATAAATTTAGTTCAGCTATAAATGTTGTGAGTATTTGTAAAGATGAAACAGCTCTAGAAGATTGATTTTCATGACCCTAGGCGGAATCTTTAACTGGAGCAATTTTATTGTATTGAACAAAATTTCTCCAGTTTTTTTTATAATTTAGATTGAAAGCTATCAGATATTGAAAATGATTTTAACAATTCTATTGGCTAAATTTATAACGCAAATTAACCTGCTCGACCACCTTTATAGCCCCCGCGGAGAACCGATTGGAGAATTCGCTTTACTTAGATTTGCAGAAACAAGAGGCTCCGAAGAAACTGATCGCGGAGAAACGATTGGGGAATTCGCTTTACTTAGATTTGCAGAAACAAGAGGCTCCGAAGAAACTGATCGCGGAGAATCGGGTAAGTTTAAGTTTGGAGGAACAAGAGGCTCCGAAGAAACTGATCGCGGAGAATTTATTATTGGAGAGTCTGATTGCATAAAAAAATTGGTTAATGTTAATAA